>JBGTEZ010000328.1:0-3353 GCA_041747535.1 Gemmatimonadaceae bacterium | reverse complement strand
CTGGAACCCCACCTCCGGCCAGCTTCTACGCACGCTGGAGGGGCATGCGAAAGCGGTCTCCGCCGTCGCCTTCGATCCCTCAGGCCGCACGCTGGCCAGCGCGAGTGGTGACAAAACGGTGAAGCTCTGGAACCCCACCTCCGGCCAGCTTCTCCGCTCGCTCGAAGCACATGCGGACATGGTCGCCGCCATCGCCTTCGATCCCACGAGCCTCACGCTGGCCAGCGCGAGTTTTGATTTCACGGTGAAGCTCTGGGACCCCAACTCCGGCCAACTCCTCCGCCCGCTCGAAGGGCATAGCAGCGCGGTCGGCACCATCGCCTTCGATCCCACAGGCCACACGCTGGCCAGCGCTAGTTCTAAAACGGTGGAGCTCTCGGATACCGCATCGGGCCAGCTTCTCCGCTCGCTCGAAGGCCACACGGGCATGGTGAACTGTGTCGCGTTTTCCTCCAACGGCCGCCTGATCGCATCGAAAGGTGAGAGTAGCGACAACACCATCCGTCTCTGGCGCAGCGACACTGGCAGTTGCGTCGCGACGATCCCGGAACACGCCAGCAGCAGGTGGCTCCCCGGCCTTGCATTCCATCCGCTTCGCCGACTCCTCGCCACAGTCGGTTCGGACCCTGGCACGCCAAAAGACACGGATGCGCAAAACTCACTGCGCGACCGCCTCGTCCACATCTGGCAACTAGACTACGAGGTCTTGCTCGCCCGGACGGGAACACCGCCGGTCAGCTATACCAGCGCCAAGATCGTGCTGGTGGGGGACTCGGGGGTTGGCAAGACAGGGCTCGGCTGGCGGCTGGCACACGGTGAGTTCAAGGAACACGCCTCGACCCACGGCCAGCAGTTCTGGGTGCTCGACCGATTGAACGCAAGCCGCCGGGACGGTGCTCGGTGCGAGGCCGTCCTCTGGGACCTCGCCGGCCAGCCCGATTATCGGCTCATCCACGCGCTCTTCCTCGACGACGCCGATCTGGCACTCGTCCTCTTCGATCCCACCGACAGGCGCGATCCCCTGCACGGCGTGGAGTTCTGGCTCAAGCAACTCAAGGTAGGACAGCCGTCACGCCGGTCAGAATCGGGAAACTCGCGGGATGCCTGCTGCGCAGTATTGGTCGCCGCCCGTGCGGACCGTGGCACCGCGACGCTGACGCGTAAGGAGCTCGATGCCTACTGCCGCCAGCGCGGGATCCCGCCTTACATCAGCACCAGCGCCAAGGAGGGCGCGGGTATGGAGGAATTGATTGCGCGGATGCAGGCCCTGATCCCTTGGGATGAGAAGCCCGCCACGGTCACCACGGACACCTTCAATCGGGTCAAGGATCACGTGCTGGCGCTGAAGGAGAACCGGGAAGAGAAGCAGGTGATCGTGAGTCCGCAGGCGCTTCGCCAGCGGCTGGAGGCGACGGATGCGGACTGGCGGTTCAGTGATGCCGAGCTCATGACCGCTGTCGGTCACTTGGAGAACCACGGCTACGTGAAGCGGCTACGGACCTCCAAGGGCGAGACGCGCATCCTGCTCGCGCCGGAGCTGCTCAACAACCTAGCCGCATCGTTTGTCCTTGAAGCGCGGCGGAACGAGAAGGGGCTTGGCTCGCTGGAGGAAAAACGCTTGCTCGCGGGCGAGTATCCGTTCCCTGAGCTGGAGGGCCTTTCCCCGGGCGAGCGTGAGATCCTCTTAGACTCCGCGGCGCTGCTGTTCCTGGAGCACCATGTCTGTTTCCGCGGGACGGATCCGCTCAGCTCGCGGTCGTACCTGGTCTTCCCGGATCTCATCAACCTCAAGAAACCCGCGGTGGACGAGGAACAGCCCTTCAACGAAGGCGTGGCCTACACGGTGAACGGCGCGGTGGAGAACGTCTATGCCTCGCTGGTCGTGCTCTTAGGCTACACAAACACCTTCACGCGCACGGACCAGTGGCACAATGAGGCCCGCTACGAGGTAGGCGGGCGGCTGGTGTGCGGCTTCCGGCTCGATGCGGAACGGGACGGCGAGCTGGACTTCGTGCTGTATTTCGGCGCAAATGTCGAATGGCGGGTGCGGACGCTCTTCCAGAGCTTGTTCGAAAGCTTCCTGGCCCGCCGTAACCTGACCGTCCTCCGTTACGAACCCGTCGCGTGCTCAAACGGGCACCCGCTCAACCGCGCCGTGGTTCGAGAGCAACTACACGGTGGGGCCGGTTTCGCTTTCTGCCCGAAATGCGGCGAGCGGTTGAGGCTGCCCAAAACCGAGGAACCGATCCAGTTGACCCGCGATCGACAGGTAGAGGTGGACGTGCAGCGCCACGTCGCCGACCTGCGCACGCGCTTCGAGCAGTGTATCTTCCGCGTCCAGACCTACGTGCAGGAACAGGGCATCGAAGCGCCGAAGTGCTTCATCAGCTACGCCTGGGGCGATCCGCATCACGAGCGCTGGGTGGAACGGAATTTGGCGACCGACCTACAAAAGGCCGGCATGGACGTGGTCCTGGACCGGTGGGAGAACGCGAGGATTGGGGCAAGCGTTCCGCGCTTCGTCGAGAGAATTGACAAGTGCGACCGGATCATCGTGGTCGGCACCCCGCTCTACTGGAAGAAATACGAGAACAAGGACGCGAGCACGGGCCACGTCGTGGCGGCCGAAGTGCACATGATCTCGAAGCGACTGCTGAGAACTGAGGCGCAGAAGGAGACGGTGTTGCCGCTGCTGTTGGCGGGCGAAGAGGCATCGTCCCTACCGCCATTGTTGCAGGGCCGTGTGTATGCCGACTTCCGCGACGAACAAGCTTACTTTACCATCGCCTTCGACCTCGTGCTGAGCCTCTACCAGATCCCGCCGAACGATCGCGCCGTCGCCGACCTGCGAGATTCGCTCCGTCGGACGGAAATGAATTAGAGTCGGTCAGTATCCCCCGGTTGCAGGAATCCGCGGGCCCAGCGAGCCATGCCGTACATCGAACGTAGGTGTTAGACTATCAGCCTAAGAGGTACTTGCCATGCGAGCCAATATGACCCAACGGGACGAGCGTATCGATCTACGCGTGTCCGCCGGCCTCAAGACCTTGCTGTCGCGGGCAGCGGCCTACTCAGGCATGTCCCTGTCGAGCTTTCTCATTTCTGTCGCGTCCGACCATGCCAAGCAAGTCATCGCGGAACATGAAACCGTCACGCTCTAATGGGATTATGACGACACGAGCGGTCGATGTTGCGATCATAGGGGCAGGCACTGCGGGTTTATCGGCCCGCCGCGAGGCCGCGAAGGCAGGCGCTCGTGTCGTACTGATTGAATCGGGGCCTTACGGGACCACTTGCGCGCGTGTCGGATGCATGCCCTCAAAGCTTTTCATCGCTGCAGCGGAGGCGGCGCA
>JBGTEZ010000327.1:0-3810 GCA_041747535.1 Gemmatimonadaceae bacterium | reverse complement strand
CGTGGGCCGCCTGGGGGCGAGTCGCCGCAACGCCGCGACCGCGTGGGTGGTACCGGGATCTGGTCCGGACGATGGTGATGCCCGTTCTCGCCGGGAAGAAGCTGAATGCGACTATATACACCGAGCGCGGTGCGCTGCGTCTCGAGATGCACGGCGCCGATGCGCCGATCACGGTGTCCAATTTCCTGTCACTCGCTCGCGCGGGGTACTATCGAAACACGCGCTTTCACCGTGTCGTCCCGAACTTCGTCGCGCAGGATGGCGATCCGCGCGACGACGGGAACGGTGGTCCCGGCTACTCGATCAGAGATGAAATGAACCGGCAGCGATACGAGCGCGGCGCGGTGGGAATGGCGCTGTCCGGCCCGGACACCGGCGGCAGTCAGTACTTCCTGACCCATTCCCCACAGCCGCACCTGGACGGGCACTACACGATCTTTGCGCGGCTCGTCTCCGGCTACGATGTGCTCGATCGAATAGTGCAGGGCGATCGCATCCTTCGGGTCGAAGCGCGATGATAGTGGCGCGACTGTTGATCGCACTGGCGGCCCTCGGGTGCGCACGCCCCCTGCCGCCGCTCGGGGGAGTTCCGGCGCCGGGCCGCGCGTTGCCGGCTCTCCGGCTCGCGGAAGGACATCGACAGATAACGTTCAAATGGGAATATGAGGAGGGCGAGATCGCGGCACGCGGCGACGGCGCTGTGCGCACGGCGTTTCCAGATAGCGCCCGACTCGACTTTTTCCTCGGTGGCGGAATGGGGGCGGGGTCGGCGGTGTTGATCGGCGACAGTCTGCGGGCCCCGCGACGAGACCTCGTTCAGAAATATCTTCCGCCGGTTCCTTTGCTCTGGGCCGCGCTCGGCCGGCTCGCGATTCCCGCGCTCGGGGACACGGTAGTGCGGATTGACGGCGACCGGCTTCGAGCGGATGTGGGCAATCCGCCCGAATGGAGAGTGACGATACAGGGCGATACGCTCGTCGGGCTCGACCACGTTTCGAAGGGAAACATCACCGAAACGTTGTCGCGCCGGGGAGCTGGTGTCGTGACCTATGAGGCGCCGGGGGCGCGCCGGCGCCTGAGATTGACGATACTGCGGGATGCAATTGGATCTTTCGATGCGGCGATCTGGAGCTTATAGTCTTGTCCTGCTGCTGGGACTGATCGGCTGCATCCCCTACGGGTTCGCCGGTGGAGGACTACCCTCACACGTAAGGACGGTCGCTATCGTTCCTTTCGAGAACCAGACTGCCACGCCTGAGCTCCAGCGGGAGCTCACCGATGCGCTCCGCACCAGGCTCCAGGACCGGCTCGGACTCCGTGAGGCTTCCGAGGGCAAGGCCAGCGCGCTGGTTCGCGGAACGATTCAGCGTTACGAAACAGACATCCCGATCGGCTTCAGCGCGGCCAACCGTCGCGCGACCAGCGCAATGCGGATGTTGCACCTCGTAGTCGACATCGAGATGGTCGATCAGGTGACTGGAAAAACCCTCTGGCAACGCAAGAATCTTCAGGCCGAAGGCCAGTACGAGGAGCGCGGCGAGGCAGGAGGGAGGAAGCAGGCGATCGACCGGATCGTGAACGACCTTGTCGAAGGGGCGCAATCGCAATGGTGAGGCGAAGGGGAGCGAGCACGCTCGGCTGTCTCATTCCCTTGCTCCTCCTGGCCGTCGTCGCATACTTCGGCTTCCCGGCCGGCGAAGCATACTTTCGCTTCTACCAGTACAAGGATGCGATGGGTCAGGAAGCACGCTTCGCGAGCACCGTGACCGACGAGCACATCAAGACCCGACTCGTCGCGCTTGCGGATTCCCTCGATATGCCTCCCGGCGCCGAGCTGCTAACCATCGATCGCACCACGACGACGATTACGATCTCGGCGGAGTACGACGAAGTCATCAGGCTGCCGTTCAACAAGGAGAAGGTGATCCCTTTCCGGCCATGGGTGCGGAGTCGACTCTGACGCCTGGGAATCCCGCGAGAAAGATCGCGACGTGGGCGGAAGCGGATCGGTGGCGGGCGGAGAGAAAAGGCGGAGTGGTCTTCACCAACGGCGTGTTCGACCTCCTGCACCCGGGCCACATCGATGTCCTCACCGCCGCTCGTGCCGCCGGCGATTCACTCGTGGTTGGCGTGAACAGCGATGCGTCGGTGCGCCGTCTCAAGGGCGCGTCGCGTCCAGTCAGAACGGAAGCGGAGCGGGCGTACGTTCTCGCGGCGCTCGAGTGCGTCGATCTGGTAGTGATCTTTACCGAAGACACTCCACTCCAGCTCGTGGTGCGACTCCGTCCCGATGTCATCGTAAAAGGCGGCGACTACGGCGAGGACAGTATTGTGGGAGCAAGCGAAATAAAGGCGTGGGGGGGGCGGGTGGTGGTGGTGCCGCTCACTCCCGGACAGTCCACCACACGAATCATAGAGCGAATGCGTGAAAGCAGCTAAGGTAGTACGCGAAGGGCGGGGTGCATCCGAGCTCCGGCCGATCATCGTCGAAAGAGACATCGCCCCCTATGCCGAAGGATCCTGCCTGATATCGTTCGGCGCGACCCGCGTACTCTGCACGGCGTCGGTTGAAGACGGTGTGCCGGGATGGAAGCGCGGCAAGGGGGAAGGGTGGCTGACCGCCGAGTATGCGATGCTTCCGCGCGCGACCCGCACCCGGACTTCTCGCGAGCGTGCGCAAATAGGCGGACGGACGCAGGAGATTCAGCGCCTGATCGGGCGGAGCGTGAGAGCGATGCTGGATGACTTCAAGTTCGGCGAGTTCACCGTCAAGCTCGATTGCGATGTCCTCGTCGCGGACGGGGGCACGCGCACCGCGGCGATAACGGGTGCGTCGGTTGCGATCGTCGACGCCTTCGACTGGATGGTCGCCACGGGCAAGCTGCCCGTGACACCGGTCAAGCGTCGGGTGGCCGCGGTGAGTGTGGGAGTGATAGACGGGGAATCGCGGCTCGACCTGGACTATGAAGAGGACGTCCGGGCAGAAGTGGACATGAACGTCGTCATGAGCAGCGAAGGCCGCTTCGTCGAGGTGCAGGGCACGGGTGAGCACGGGACGTTCGACCGCGCGCAGCTCGACGAACTTGTCGAGCTGGCAATCGCCGGCATCCGCACTCTCGACGCGGCGCAGGGAAAAGCTCTCTCGGAGTGAGCGGCCGCCGATTCCTGATCGCGACGCGGAGCGCGGGAAAGCTCCGCGAGTTTCGCCAGATATTTTCGCAACACGGGCTCGACGTCGTCGATCCGGGGACACTTGGGATTCCGGAAACGGAAGCGGAGGATGAGCTCGAAGCCTTCGACACCTTCGAGGAGAACGCGCTTGCCAAGGCGCGCTACTTCTTCGATCTCGCCGCCGGGCTTCCCACCTTTGCCGACGATTCGGGGCTGGCCGTCGACGTGCTCGGCGGAGAGCCCGGAGTGATCAGCAAGCGCTGGTCGGGCCGATCCGACCTCAGTGGGAAGGCGCTCGACACGGCGAACAACGAGATGCTGCTGAGCCGCATGCGTGAAGCGCGGCGCGCGGAGCCCGCGCGCTTCACCGATGCCGGGCAGTACGTGTGCGTCGCCGCGTTCAAGGATTCAGCGGGAGAGATGATACGGCGCGCGGAAGTACAAGGCGTGGTGCTGGACGCGCCGAGAGGGAGCGGTGGATTCGGCTACGATCAGTATTTCGATTCCAGGGCGGTCGGCGGGACCTTTGCCGAGCTGACCGTCGAACAGACGGCGCGCGTGAGCCACCGCGGCCAGGCGTTCAGCGCTCTCGTCGCCGCGTTGCGTGCCGAAGGCCGGATATGATAACTTGCGTGCTAC
>JBGTEZ010000326.1:0-2802 GCA_041747535.1 Gemmatimonadaceae bacterium | reverse complement strand
GTAGCCGTGCAGGTCGAGGAATATCGCGAAGGCCGCTCCCCTCTCTACATCCGCGCGGTAATTTATGTCGAGCGCGACAGCCAGAAAGCCATCATCATCGGCAGCCAGGGCTCGCAGATCAAGAAGATCGGCGAGAGCGCGCGCAAAAAGATCGAAACGTTCCTGGGCGAGCAGGTGTACCTCGACCTCTGGGTCAAAGTGCTCGCCAACTGGCGCAAGAATCCCGGCAGCCTGTCGAGATTCGGCTACCAACCGGCCACTGGAAAAACCCGATGAGCCTCTCACCGCGGCTGCTGGAGATTCTCGTTTGCCCCAAGTGCAAGAGCGAGCTCGAATATCGAGAGGCGGAACAGTCTCTCATCTGTCGCAAATGCAGCCTGCGCTATGCCGTGCGCGACGACATTCCCATCATGCTGATAGATGAGGCTACTCCTCTCTAGCCTTGCGTCCCTCGTGCTCGGCGCCGCGCCTGCGTCAGGGCAGGGCAGCGAGGGCGCCCTCTTTCTGCTGCTACCGACCGGCGCCCAGGCGGTCGGAATGGGGCAGGCAATGGTTGCCGCCACGCCCGGCAGCGAAGGCATCTGGTGGAATCCGTCTTCACTCGCGAGTCAGAAAAAGCGAGAGCTCGCGATCCACCATTCGACGACGATCGTCGGCGTCGGCGACGCGATCTCTTTCGTGCTTCCATCGCGCGCCCGCGGCACCGCCGCGCTCTCGATCAACATCCTCAACCTCGGTGAGCAACAGATCACCGACGACCTCGGCAACGTCATCGGGGTGATCCTGCCGCGCGACATTGTCCTCGCCGGCACGTATGCCGGGCGCGTCGGCAAACGGCTCCGCGCCGGCCTTTCGTACAAGCTCGTTCAGCTGCGTGTCGACTGCTCCGGCCAGTGCGCCAGCGTTGGTACTCTATCGGAAAGCACCAGCGCCGCTGACCTCGGAGCGCAGTACGAGATCATGGCTGGGTCGCCGCTTACTTTCGGCATTGCCATCCGCAACCTTGGCGGAAAGCTGAATACTGATGGGACCAATGAGCGCACGCCGCTTCCGACCCAGGTGGAGCTCGGGGCCATGTACCGCGTTCGCTTCATCGATCGCTACGTAAAAGACACCGAGGTCCTGGCAGCAGTAAGCCTCATCGATTCACGAAGCTTTGGCGGGAAGGCAGTCCGCCTTGGCACCGACCTCATCTACCAGGGCAAGGTCCACCTGCGGGGCGGAATAGTCGGTCGCGACCGCCGTGCAGACACGAGCGCTTCTCTGGGGTTCGGCCTCGAGAGCGGACCCTTCGTCTTCGACATCGCCCGGGTTTTCGGCGGGATTCCGGGAGACGACGGGCAGCAACCGATCTATATTTCGCTTCGATATCTGTTCTGACGTGAGGGGATGGAGCCCTTTGCGCCGTACGTTCCTCAGAGTCAGTCAGGCATCATGAAAGTGACTCCCCCCTCTGCCGGGTCGTCAAGAACGGAAGCGAAGAACCGGCTGGCTCGGGCGCCGCGGAAACGGCTCGACATAGATGTCCCGGAAGGTTTTGTTTCGGTCACACTAGAGGCCGTCAGATCGACGGACCTCCTGTTCGCATACGCAATCCCTGGTGTTGCACCTTTCTTCCGACAGACGGCCACCCGAACAGCCTGAATTTGCAGCAGCCCAACGCAATCCACTTCTCGCCAGATGGGGCCTCGCTACCAGTCCACATCAGCGCCTGGATCAGTGCGCAGGACGCCTCGGTCGTCACTCTCAGCTCGGCTGACGAGCTGATGTCCTTCGGCCTGCGCGCGCGACCACGCTTTGCCCTGTTCGATGCGCGAAAGGACCCGGTTTCCGCGCTCGCCGCCCTCCACCGCCTGAAGCGCGATTCCTACACGGCAGTCACTCCCTGTGCGGCGGTCTGCGGCAAGAAAACCGAAGCGTTGTCGGAGGCGTTCGACGCTGGCGCCGACGAGGTGATCCGGGACGGAATGCCGCCCGAAGAGGCGAACCGCCGGCTTTCGGCCATGCTGATCCGGTCGGAGCGCGATCTGATCGTGCATCCGTCCACCCGCCTCGCGGGCACTTCGGCGATCGAAGCGGAGATCGGCCGGCGCCTCGCGCACGCCGACTACTTCGCGGTTTGCTACGCGGATCTCGACCACTTCAAGGAATTCAACGATCGTTATAGCTACAACGAAGGCGACCGGGTAATCCGTATCCTCGCCAAGCTCCTTCACGACGTGGTGAAAGGAACCTGCGGAGAGAACGGATTCATCGGCCACATCGGCGGCGACGACTTTATCTTCATTATTCCGTACAATGCGATTCCATCGGTGTGTGGCGAAATAGTGGCAACCTTCGATCTTCTTTCTCCCTATCAGTATTCCGAGCAGGACCGGCGCGCCGGGTATTTCTTCGGCAAGGATCGCCGCGGACACCTCGATCGCGTGCCGCTGATGACGCTCTCGATTGGCGTCGTCACCAACCTGCGGCGAACATTGACCTCGGCGCGCCAGGCGAGCCAGCTTGCTACCGAGATGAAAACGTACGCCAAGAGTCTTCCGGGCTCGGTCTATACAGTGGACCGCCGAAGCGACGACCGCATCACCCCGCAGGAGCCGCTTCCAGCGATTCGTGACGCACGCCTTGTCGGAGAGGGCGAATGAACGTCAGCTGCCCCGACTGCCGCTCCGTCTTTCGCGTCGATCCCGCCAAGGTCCCGCCCGCCGGCGTTCGCGCCCGGTGCTCGGTCTGCAGCGGAATCATTTCAATCCCGGCGCCAACCGGCGCGTCCACTCCGACAGGCAGCTCGCCTCGCGTCAC
>JBGTEZ010000325.1:0-2723 GCA_041747535.1 Gemmatimonadaceae bacterium | reverse complement strand
GAGGTGAACGCGACGCTGCGCGACCGTGCGCTGGAGGCGGGCCTCGCGCCCATGTCCTCTGACCCGCCTCGTCCCATCGATAACGAGCATGACGCGGACCGGATCGCACTCGGCCACCTGTTGTTCTTCGAGCCCGTTCTCTCCGGCCCAAAGGACGTGGCCTGCAGCACGTGTCACCTCCCCCGACTTGCCTTCGCCGATGGCCGGCAATTTCCATCGGGTGCTGGTGCCGAGGGCCTGGGGCCGGATCGGACGCTACCCCATCCCGCTCCGCTCCGCGAGATGCCTCGCAACAGCCCGTCGATGCTCAACCTTGGCATGTTCGGACGCATGAGTCCTGAGCCGTCGACACGCGCCACAATGTTCTGGAGTGGCAGTGCATTCGGACTGGAGGATCAGGTTCTCAATCCCATCAGCGCAGACAATGAGCTTCGGGGGCTCACTTACGCCAAGGCGGTCGCACGCGACAGCGTTCTGGCGCGTCTCCGTATCTCGCCGGGCTACGTGGCACGATTCAGGGCCGCGTTTCCTCAGCCCCCGAACGGCGGAGACGACCTTCCCGAAAATCGAATAACGACAGTCACGCTTCGTCGCGCGCTCGCCGCGTACCTGCGTGAGCTGAATACTCCGAACGCGCCGATCGACGCATTCCTCAGAGGTGACGACGATGCGCTCGACGATGATCAAAGCGCCGGCCTCGAGCTCTTCATCGGGAAGGCGGGATGTGTAACCTGCCACATGGGCCCGCTGCTGAGTGATTTCAGCCTGCATGTCCTTGGGACAGCGCAGGAGGGAATCGGGCGCGACACCACCCCCGGTGACGACCTCGGATGGGGAGAGCATGGCGGGACCCCCTATGCCTTCCGGACGCCCCCCTTGCGACAGGTCGCCCTCACCCCTCCGTACTTCCACGCGGGAACGGCAGCGACCCTGGAAGACGTCGTCTGGTTCAAGAACCGCGGGCGAAGCGAGTACGCTCGCGTCGGGCCGTCCGCCCTGGATCCCTACGTACGACCACTCGGCCTGAGTGAGCGAGAGGTCGGTTTGGTCGTCTCTTTTCTCCACGCCCTGACCGATACGGTCACCACACGCGGAACACTCTTCCATGCTCCGCCGGCGGTACCGAGCGGCCTCACCATACCCAAGTAGGGGGAATGCCCTTCCTTCCGGCCGGCGCACCTGTTCGTTCGCTGGGTCTCCTCGTCGCCCTCGCCACCGTCGGCTGCGATGGGCCAGCCGGCCTCGTCGCGGGGACGAACATGCAGCTTACCGTCGAGGGCCTTCGTCCCCTGGATCCGTCGAGCGAAGGGACGTACGAGCTGTGGATGTATCCGACCGCCGGGGCGCCCCTGTCCGCCGGAAGGTTTCGGCTGCCCTCCGACACGCGCGACGATGAGCCAGCGAGCATCCCCTTCAACCTGCCGCTCGGGAGCAGCGCTCGCATCGCGGTTACGGTCGAGCCGCCTGGCGATGCCGACGGCGGACCGTCTTCGGCGGAGTTGCTCAGCGGATGGTTCGATGGACGCACCGCGCGCCTGACGATCGAAGGAAGTGTCACCGATGGCCGGCCGCTCCAGCGTGCGCCGGGGCATCATTCGCTTTTCACGTCAAGCAACAACGTCGAGCTCGGCTACCCCTCATTCGAGAACGCTGGGCTCTGGCTCTTCTCGATCTCGGTAGCAGTCAACCCGCACAAGACGCGCGAGGTGAAACTGACTCCGCTGTCGCGGGGATGGTTGTACGAGGGATGGATCGTTTACCGGGCGGGCACCGCGAATGAGCGATGGATCTCGTACGGCAAGTTCCGCCCTGACATACACTCCCTGCTCACTTCTCGCGACAATACCGGCTCCGGCGCGTTCTCCGGCGACGAGGACTTCCTCATCAGCGGCGTGGAGGATGTTCCGGGTGAGGAATGGACCACTCCACGCGTAGCCGAACTGCTTGACCTGCGCATGCCCTACGGTTTTGTGCTGCCGCTGGCGCTCGATGCAGTCGACGCCGGCACGGGTGAGGCGGTATGGCATCACGCCATCACAATTGAACCCGCGTGGGAGGAGAACGAGTCGCTTACCACGGAACGTCCCTTCGTCCTCCGGCCCTATCGGAATCCAATCGGTGCAGGCGGACCGGGCCTGCCGCGGCGCTTGGTCTACCTTGACAATGCCCCCGCGGCGTATATACGTGCGTTTCGTTGAGCCCCTCGGTATGCCGTGAGCCCCCGGTATGCCTACGCGAGATGGGTGAGGATCGCCGCCCGCAAATTCCACCTTTCGCCAGGAGGATAGACAGTTGCGTAATATCACTGTCCGGAGATTTCGAACCGCAGGCGTCGTAATGGCGCTCTCATGCGCGGTCATTAACGAAGCGGCGGGCCAGGACGTTGGGCGAATCGAGGGTAGCGTCACCGACGCCAGAACGGCGCAGCCGCTGGCCGTCGCGACGGTTTTCATTGACGGGCGCGGCATCGGCACGACCACGACGCCCGAAGGGACATTCGCGCTCCCGAATGTGCCCGCCGGCACGCACCGGCTGCAGGCGCGCCGAATCGGGTACGCTACCACATCGCGGACGGTGACGGTGGAGGCCGGGCAGACCGCGCGCGTCGTGTTCGCCCTGTCGGAAACGGCCGTTACCCTCGAGGAAGTGGTGGTTACGGGGACGGCCGCTGAAGTTCGGGCGAAGGAAGTCGGGAATGCCATTGATGCGATCGGCGCGCTCGA
>JBGTEZ010000324.1:0-1639 GCA_041747535.1 Gemmatimonadaceae bacterium | reverse complement strand
GGCGGAGGAGCAACGCTTCAGCCACAGCGAACACCGCTGTCGCAAGGCCGATTCCGACAGCCAACGTGAGAATTGCGGTGAGGGCAAAACCCGGAGTGCGACGGAGGCCTCGAATGCCGACGCGGACGTTTTGAAGAGCCTTTGTCATTTTGGGTCTCCTCGGCTTACCACCATAGACCGAGGTAAAGGGGTTCGTAGAACAGCGCGCTACCCAACTGAGCTACGCCCCGTAAAGGACTAGCAGCGTGTGATAGAGCATGCCAGACCCATCCGCGACAGTTATGGTTGGTTTGCGGCGGGGCCTCCTCGCCGAAACGTCCTGCGAGCTCGTACAGCCGGCGGAACGGTGCCCCTGCTACGATCGCCTCCCAGTTGACGGCGGCGAAATCGGCCAAGGACGCCCGTGGCAACGAGTCGGTACGGTTGTCCGCAGTGCCTGGATGCGGGAACAGTCACGTTAGCCTCACCGGGTTCTGAGGAGAGCCTCCAAGGGCGGTCCGACAGCCGGTCTAAGGTCCTGCCATTCGAGAAGGAGTCGTCACATGGTGTCCACCACAATCGTTCCACGCAGCGCTATCAATTTCCAGCGCAAGTTCGACCTCTTCTCGGAGCGGTAGGTTCCCAAGGTCGTGGCCGAGTCGAACGATTACCAGCTCAAGATTGTGCGCATCGAGGGAGATTTCATCTGGCACCATCACCCGGAGACCGACGCGGCCTTTCTGGTTCTCGAGGGCGAGCTTCGTATCGACTTCAGGGACGAGCACGTCGTGGTGAAGGCCGGCGAAATGTTCGTCGTGCCGAGAGGGACCCGAGCACAAGCCTTTCGCCCAGCAAGAAGTCAAGCTATTACTCGGTGCCTGGCCTGGACGAGGCTTTGACTGATCATAGGAGGCGCGGATGGCAATCGATTTCAACCATACGATCCTCAAGGCCCGCGACAGTAGGGCGTCGGCGACATTCCTGGCCGAGATGCTGGGCCTCCCCGCCCCAAAGCAATGGGGGCCGTTCCAGATGGTCACAACCGCCAACGGCGCCAACCTCGATTACATGGCTGCCCAAGGTGAGATTGCGTCACAACACTACGCCTTCCTGATCAGCGAGGCCGAATTCGACCAGATCTTCGCTCGCCTTCGAGAGCGTAAGCTGTCCTACTGGGCCGATCCGGCGAAGAAGCAGAAGGATGAGATTAATCGACACGACGGCGGGCGCGGGGTCTATTTCGATGAGTTGAACGGGCATCTACTCGAGATCATTACGCGCCCGTACGGCAGCGGCGGCTGGGATCCCTGACGGGCGTTCCGCGACCTCGTGTCGCCGGCTGCCACGCTGCTTCGCGGACTGCACTGAGCACCAGTTTCGACACGCCATAACTCTCTCCTGCACCGACCCGCTCCGCGAGCCAGCGCCGAAACTCAAAGTGGCTCGGTGCGTCGCGCAGAAACGCGTGCAATAGCACGTTGGCATCGCAGGGTATCATCGTCCAGCGGAGATCGTCGCGGACCGCGTCGGCATCCCACGCTGCAGAGGCGATGATGCGCTGCATCCCGTAGGGCGTCCCGTCCCCAGCCGCCTCAGCGAGTTGCCACGGAAGGCGTCGCTCCGCCCCGGCGAGCAGCGGCTGCACGTACGCGCGGGCCGG
>JBGTEZ010000323.1:0-10694 GCA_041747535.1 Gemmatimonadaceae bacterium | reverse complement strand
CGTGCGGACCAGCTCCCGTTCCGCCTCCTCCATCCAGGCAAGGGAAGCCAGCCCGTAGACGATCACCACCAGCATCAGGCCGGCGACGAGCGCGTAACCGGTGAGGATCTTCCCGCCGATGGGTAGATCCGCAAAGCGCCTCCGCACAGTGGTTGACCTCAACCGCGGGCGAGCAGTGGGTGGTGTGACCCGGTCATCATCAGCGCACCAAGTGAAACTCGGTCTGACGCCGCAGCGCCCACGCGTTCGCGCCGGCCGCGTCGATCGTCATGTCCTCCTCGAGAGCCTGCGGACATCGGTAGCCCCACGAGGGCTGAGATACGAAGATACCGTTTTCAGCACATCTTGGTTATGCCGCCGGCTGCGACTCATACGAAGGGTAGAACCTGTCTATCCAAGCACTATAAACAAGTTATAGCTTGACAAATTGGAGGCCGTTCAGGATGATGGTGAGGTCAAGGGTTGATGGTTCGCCTTCATCGGCTTGGCGGGCGGCTCATTTGACGACGCTCGGCCAGCATGGATGCTGCGACCCCTGCCGCCAGGATCGAAATAATGACTGCCAGCAGGTACAGGTTGAAGTGCCTTCCGAGCGCCAGCTTCAGCCATTCGGCGAGCAGCATCTTGACCCCAACTACCATGAGAACCACCGCGAGCGACACCTTGAGGTAGCGGAACTTTGTCACCATTCCGGCCAGCGCGAAATAGAGCGAACGGAGACCAAGGATCGCGAATACGTTGCTGGTGAAAACCAGGAATGGGTCGCTCGTAATGGCAAAGATCGCCGGGATGGAGTCGACCGCGAAAATAAGATCTGTCGTCTCGACCACGACCAGCGACAGTGCCAGCGGCGTGAGGAGCAGTGTCCCTGGCCGTGCCGCGTCCACTACGTGGTCCGGCACCACGGGTTGCCCGGGCAGCTCGCTCTCGTACGACGCGGGCGCCCCAGCGCGAACGATGAAGTGCTCCCCGTGAAACCGGGCGGTTACCGGAAAAAATCGTCGTGTCAACCTGACCACAATGTTCTTGTTTGGATCGGTGTGCTCTGTCTTGAGGAACAGCATCTTGAGCGCCGTCACGATCAGGAACGCCGCAAAGATGTACAGAACCCAGTGGTACTCAGCGATCAGCTTCGCGCCCAGAGCGATCATCGCCCCGCGCATGACCAGCGCGCCAAGGATGCCCCAGAACAACACGCGGTGCTGGTAGATCGCCGGCACCGCGAAGAAGCTGAAAATCATGACGATGACGAAAATGTTATCGACGCTCAGCGACTTCTCGACGACGTAGCCGGTCAGGTACTTTTCGGTTGCCATTGATCCGTCGTTGCGGAATCCATCGACGGCGTCCACCATGGAGCCAAGGCCCAACCACTGGCCTTCATAGGCGAAGTACACGAACACGGCAAAGGACAGCCCCAATCCGAGCCATACCGCGGACCACGCGAGCGCCTCCCTGACGGTCACGACATGGGCGTCGCGGTGAAAGACCCCCAGGTCCAGGGCGAG
Source organism: Gemmatimonadaceae bacterium (assembly GCA_041747535.1). Taxonomy (GTDB): domain Bacteria; phylum Gemmatimonadota; class Gemmatimonadetes; order Gemmatimonadales; family Gemmatimonadaceae; genus UBA4720. Next base: position 9,186 of record JBGTEZ010000323.1, on the reverse strand, counting down.
CATCAGCAGGACAAACGCGATGAATCCGATCCAGATCCAGATCACGGCGAACCTGACTCTTTATGGGGGTTGACGAAACGGTCACGTCTTCAGCTATCGACCCGTAACGGCGTCAGCTTAGAAGTATTTTCGAGTGGCAGTGTGAAAGTGGCCCTTGTTCCGGTGTGGGCGCAACTCTCGACTCACCCTCGCCCGTTAGAACACCCGCGACGTACTATCCGGAGCGACACGTCGGACGCGAGCCGCGTTGTCGGTTGAGTACTCGAGGAGCCATAAGTGACCGTCGGGCGCGACCAGAACCCCCGACGGCGCCCACGGTGAGGGGGATCGTACCACCGGGGTGATGCGGCCATCGGTCAACCCGATCCGGAAGACAGTCCGCGCGCCATACGCCGCGACGTACACGGCGCTGTCGGTTGGCCAAAGTCCCATCAGATGCTCGCCGATGTTCCGCGCCACGGTGGTGATGCGGCCCGACCGGTCAACGCGACGGAGATCGGGTCCATCGACGAAGAAGAGCACGCCCGGCTGGGTCGGACTCGCGGCCATCCAGTTGATGGGACGCGTAAACTGCCCGGGCCGGGCAATTGTCGTCGTCCGCTCTCTCGCGCCAGCGGGTGTGGCTGCGCGACGATAGATGGTGCACCGGCGGCTCGGACACTTGATCCAGTACATCGCTCCCGTGCGATCGCGCGCGAAGCCGTAATCGCGCCAGAAACCCATGCGCCAGGGCACGATGTTCGTGACGCGTCCATCCGGACTGCGACGCCAGACCCGGTGCCGATACCGGTCGTCTCCCTCGCCGCTGCCGAGATAGCGATTGTCCTCGCCGTACACGTTGCCGGCGCTGTCGATCGCCAGCTCGTGGGTGTGGACATCGCGAACGGCGACTGATTTCTGCCCGTCCGGACTTATTCGCCACACCTGCATGAGGTCTGTGTAGAACACATTTCCCTGGCGATCCCGGACGATGCCGACGCCAGGGTGAGCCAGAGCCTGGAGCGGGATAGCGAAGAAGAGCACCGCCAGCGCGGCAAGCAGGAGCTTGTCGGTGTATTTGTGAAATGTCGTCGTGTTCATGAAACGAAGATGCCGCCCGCGATCATTTCGTTTGATGTTCCGGCCCTCACCCGATCCGCAGAGTCCTGGCTACCGACGGTACGCCTTTGCCGTCCAGAATAAAGAGCAGGTAGTGGCCTGGAGGCGCCGTGTTCGCGCTGACGGGAGCGGTCAGCACCACGCCGCCTGCCGCTCGCCGGAGCGAGAGCTCGAGGAAACGCTGGTTCTGGTCGAACCCGTGCGTCACCGATCCCAGGCGCACCAGCGTGGCCCGTACGATGCGAGGTGCCTCGGGAGTCGCCACGAAGAACTCCTGGCCATACGCAACCGCATCCGGCGCTTTGTCGATCGAGGGTCTCGGCCCACGGAAAAGATAGGGCGGCGAAAAGATCTCCGCGCTCAACTCACGGGGGAGGCCTGTAGCATCGCCGCTGCCAGCGTGTAGCACCCGGCCATCGGGCATGAGCAGTGTGGTGGAGTGGTAAACCCGGGTTACGCGATTGCTGGCCAACAGAGTCCAGACCTCCGTTGCCGGATCCCAGGACTCGGCGGCGTGTACCGCTCCCGCCGGGTTGCTGAAGCCCGCCGCGCTGGTTCCTCCGGTGGCAAGCACACTGCCGTCCGGTAACAGCGTCGCATTGAACTGGCGGCGAGCATGGGTCATGGGTTTGGTGTAACGCCAACTGGGCACTGCAGCGGTAAGGTCGATCACTTCGGCCGTAGCGGTCGGCAGTTCAAGCGTTACCTTGCTGCCGCCGACAATCAGGACCCGCCCCGGCTGGTACATGACTGCCGAGCCATAGCCACGCCTGCCATATCCACTGCTTGCAACTGGTGTCCACGCCCCCGTCCCCCGAGGGTCGATATAGGAAGACTGTGGTGCCTCCCCCGCATAGAACACCAGCCCGTTGGGCGCCACGAATGCGCGGGGATAGTAAGGCAGCGCTCGGCCTGCATCGGTGAGCGCGCGCCAGCCGGTGCCGGTCCATACCTCGGGAATGTCGACCTCGTGGCCAGCCTCATCCCGCCCAGCGAGTGTGAGCACGTCCCCATCGGGCAGTGTGGTGCTGGTGGGATACCAGCGTCCCCGGCGCATCGGTGCCACCGTGATCCACTGGCGAGTGGCGGCATCGAAGATGTTAGTGTCCGGCAACCCATGATCCTCGTCGATGTGGCCACCGGTCACCAGAAGCCGGCCGTCTGCCAGGAAGGCGTGTCCACTGCAAAACAAATCGGTGGCACTGGGCACGACGGAGAAGACGCCCGTCACCGGATCCCACAGGTGGGGTTGTCCGAACTTGGCGCGGCCCCAGGATAGCAGCTGACCTGAAGGAAGCAGGTGGAGATGGACAGCCACCACCGGCCAGGGGAACGGCGCCGCCCACTCGCCAGTGGTGGCCTGCGGTTCCAGGACAGAACTCGAAGGCGGGCAAGCCGTCCCGTCATTGCCGGCCGAAACGAGCTCCGGACCGGCATAGGAGACCTGCAGTGCGCCGTGGCGCAGCGTGGTCAGGCGGGTGGTGCTCGGCGTGCTCTCCGCGGAGCGGGCCGGAAGGAGCAGCTCGCCCTGCTCCGAGGTACCGGTCACCGCGTATCGCGCGATGAGGGGGGTGGCGTGCACGCTCTGGAGATTGAAATCGTTGCCGCAAACGTAGACTACCGACAACGGAGTCACCCCGCCATCGGGTGCGTTCACCTTTGAGCTATCCTGGCAACCAACCGCGGTTACCACCACCCATGCGGCGGAAAACCGCCGAGCCCATCCCGCCCACGGCATCGGTGCCTCGTCCACCAGTTCAGCCCTCGGTCAGCCTGGCATCCACCATCTCTCGAAACCTTGCGGGCGAGCGGTTCCCGCGCGAGAACGGAGAGCGGCATTGTCAGCCCAGGGCCCTCGCGTCGGTTCGCGAGGATGAAGCAAAGATCATTCCTGACAATCATTTTGCGTATTTGTTGAGACGCAAAGGACGGACAGACGATTCCGGGGTTTAATTCGGACCGCGCCGCGCACGTTGCACCGGACCCAGCCACCGGTCGAGCCAGTCGAGCACTTCGCGGATGATCTCGAGACGATTTGTCGGAATATGTCCTCCGGCGAGGCGGACGTGCCGCTTTTTTTCCTCCGGAACGCCCAGCATCGCGAAGAAAGGCTGCTGCGAAAGCTCGTACGGAAGGATGAAATCGTCGCGGCCATTGATCATCAGCGTCGGCGTTCGCAAGCGCGGTGCGAAGTGGGCGGAATGCATTTCCGGTCGCATTTGCAGCGGAATCAATCCGCCGGCGAGAAGGATGCCGGCCGCGATGCGTGGCTCGACGGTCATGAACACTGGCCCGTAGTTCGCACCACCGCTGAATCCGTAGTAAGCGATGCGTTTCGCGTCGAAATCGGATCGCGTCTCCAGATAGTCGATGGTGCGGCCGATGTCCTGTGACCAGCGGATCATCCTGTCGCGCCAGCCGCTCGGAGAAAAATCCGGAGCCTCGAAGCGCTCGTACATCCCCTTGTAAATCGGGTACACGACCACCCGGCCGCCACGGGGGAGAAAGTCGAAGAGGTACTCCGACGAGAAGCTCTCGCTCGACCGCAGCAGGAATACATCATCTCCCGGATACCAGATCACCGATTGGTACGGCGGCGACACATCGCGCGGAATCATGAGATGCACGTTCATCCGCTCAGTGCCGTAGCCGGCCCTGATCGAGACTATTTCGTGGCGATAGCCTTTCGTGCTGTCGTCGACACTCTCCACCCTGGATTCGAGAGGGGTGCGGTCGTATGCGTACATTCCGCGCAGCAGGGCAAATGCGTCCTCGCTGACTGGCGCGGGACGTTCGTACTCGCGCTGCGGCATCGCCTCGGCGAGAAACGGCGGCGAAGGAGGCGCCGGGTACTTTGCGCATCGCACCCCGTTAACGGGCTCGCGTTCCCACGGATCGGCGGCGATGAGATGCTTGAACAGGTACGCGGGCTCGTTCCACGCGGCGCCGAGGATGTAGCGCTTGTCGCCGGCCGCGTTCCACGCCCACTCCCTCACGTTTCCGGCCATGTCGTAAGTGCCGTATGCGCCAAGTCCCTTGAACTCACCGACGCGCGCTTTCCTGGTTCCTCCCATGTTGCTGTGCAGGAGAATCTCGGAGAGCTGTTCCTGTCCGATTGCGCGAAACCAGTGATAGATCGTCGGCAGGCTCTTCCCGGCGAACGCGCAGTACGCCACCGCCTCGTGCCAGCCGATTCCTCCAACGGGATGATCGGCCTCTCTCTCCGGGTAGTTGCCGAGCTCCCACGTGGAAGGGCCGGGCCGCCCAGTCGCATCGCGCAGCGAAGAGATCATCTCCTCCCAGGAGATTGTCTTGCCATTTCGTTCGACCGGCGCGGGCCAGTACTCCCTTTTGTCGTAGCCTCCGGCGGCGACGAATGCGCGGAACTGCCGATTGGTCACTTCGTATCGATCGAGGAAAAACGGCTCGACGCTGACTCCCGGCAGCTCTTCCATCCGGCGCACGCCCGCCAGGTTCGGCAGCGGTCCCGGGGGAATGCGCACAGTGCCGGGGGGACGTTTCCCGAGCGAATCGAGAATCAGTCCGCGGGCGAGCGCGCCGATAGCCGGCCCGCTGAACGGCGCTCCCTCGAACGACTCGTATCCGGGTTTCGTGATGCGCCACCGCATCAGCGCATATGGAATGCGCAGAGTCATCGGCGTAACTCCGATCGGCTCCCATTCCGCATCCGGCGTCGTGTATCCCTTCACCGCCACCTCGGCGCCGGCCGGCTCGGTGTTGACGAGGATTGGCAGCGTGATGCGGTTCATCACTTTCTGTAGCTCGGGATCGCCAGCGCGGTACCGCTCCGCTCTCCGCGCGGTGCGAAAGGCCTCGTAGAGATTGCCTGTCTCGGTGAGACTGGCGATCTCGACCAGCGCTTTGTTGCGCGCCCAGCGCTCGTCAGACCCGCTCGCGTAAATCCAGCCAGCTCCGGCAACGGCCAGCACCATTGCGGCAATCGACCCAGCGACCACGGGCCGTTTGAGCGTTGCGGCGAACGAGCGCCCACCGCGTGCGCGTCGCTCGGCGCATTCGCGAAGGGCGCCCCCGATTTCAGCCGTCGAAGAAAAGCGATCGGAAGGATCTTTCTCGAGACAGCGATTGACGATGTGCGCGAGATCTCCCGGCGCGTCCGGACGGAGTGTGTGGAGAGGAGCTGGCGTCGTGACGAGAATCGCCCGGATGATCGACGCCACCGTCCGGCCGTCGAATGGCGCCTGTCCGCTTAGCATCTGATACAGCACGACGCCGAAGGCGAACTGGTCGGAGCGGGAATCGATCTTGTCGCCGGAGAGCTGCTCGGGCGACATGTAGTGCGGTGTGCCGACGATAAACCCTTCGCGTGTCGGCGACGTCTGGCTGAGACCGGGGATTGCTTTCGCACCGGGCACTGCGACCGTCTTGGCCAGGCCAAAATCGAGAATCTTCACCAGGCCATCGCGGGTGATCATGATGTTGGCCGGCTTGATATCGCGATGAAGGATTCCCGCCTCGTGAGCTTTGGAGAGGCCGTCGACGATCTGTGAGCTCACGCGAATCGTCTGATCGATCGACAACAGACCGTCCGTGATCAGATCACTCAGCGTTCGCCCGTCCACGAATTCCATCGCGATGTACGCCGTCCCATCCTGCTCGGCGACGTCGTAGATGGTGACGATGTTCGGGTGATTGAGCGCTGAGGCGGTGCGGGCTTCACGCTGGAAGCGGGTGAGCCGCTCGTAGTCGGTGGCGACCTCGGCGGGGAGAACCTTGATCGCGACGTCGCGGCCGAGCTCGACGTGCCGGGCGCGATGCACTTCGCCCATGCCTCCCGCTCCTAAGGGGTGGAGGATCTCGTAAGGACCGAGCCGCGCTCCGGGGGTGAGTAGCACTCTCCTCCTCTGACTTGTCGCCCCGCGCGCATGGCGCTCGCTGGCGTTAGAGAGTAGGAAAGCCCGGCAGCAGAGTCAATGAGAGGTCAGGTATTCAACAATCGAGCGCATCTTACCGCATCAGCAGCGCCGTCACGATGGACCCGATCAGCGCGCCGAGCCCAGCGCCGGTCCCCAGGAGCGTGATGTACACGCGCCGCCGCGCTGTGGGGCGTGAGTCGCGCGGGGGGGAGAGCCATACCTCTGAAATCGGGAAGGTCTCGGTGGATCCCCATCCGTCACTCAGCGTCACCATCTGCCTTGCGGCGTCGTACCCAACGACTGTGCAGGTCCACGTTCCCCACCACGGCCAGTCAACGGTGACCTTCTCACCCGGCATGGTGAACGCGCAACGCCGCAGCTTATCGAGCGGGACGTATTTTTCGCCGCCGCTCAGAAACCGGATGTCAGCTCCTTCCTCGGAGATCGACAACACCCGGGCGACGTAGAACTTGCCGTTCTCCGACTCGGCGAACGTCAGCTCCCCGACTCTGGGCGGAGCGGAGAAGGCGAGACGCTCCCGGAGTGCGCGTTCCACCACGGGACGGGTGAGACCCATCTCTTCGGCGGCGCCGATCACGGTCTCGAGGTCCACGCTCAACTCGTCGCCATATCGCGATTCGCGTTGGATCTCTTCGGCGCGGGCGAGAACGTCGCGCAGCTGCTCGTCAGTCAGCCGCACATCGATGCCTGCTTGCCGTCGTGATAAATCAAAGATCCCCTCGCGCCTGGCGATACCGGGTTGCAAGGGCGTTCTCGATTCGTCCGTTGTGTTCCGTGAATTGATCGGCGAGTTGGTTGAGCTCAGTCTCTTGCGTCTCAGACCAGTTAGTCAGGTCATCCTTTTCCTCATCTGTCCGGGGTACTCCACGAGGAAAGGCAATCTTTATTGCTCCTTCTGTGAGCTTTGCTACGTCCGGCAGTCCCAATCCGTTCAGCCGGGCGACAATGGCGCTGATCTCCGAAACAGGACGCCACCGAAAATACTGCTCGTATGAAGCGCCGCTGTTTACTTCCTGCAATAGTCCTTCGATCTCCCAGACCATCCGGTCAGGTTCGTCAAGGCTCTGGTCCGAATGCACGCGGCTCATCGCCCTGGTGTACACCTCCTGAACGAGCTTCTCATTTTCTTCGGTAGATTGCTCTGCCATTGTCATCTCTGCGTGTAAGGCGTGAACATCAGCCCATGGCCGATCTTCCGTCGAAATTATTGATTGATATGCCTTGCGCCGTGTTCTTCACGCAATCGCGGCCGCTGGCCTGGTTCCGTACCGCTGGGTCAGAAATCCGACCACCAAACCGACCATTGACCCCGGGATGAGTATCTCCCAGAAGTACTTCTGCCCCGTCGTCGGATCGGTGCCCATCGCGAATGGAAGGGCGAACAGCGCTCCCATCGTCAGACCGAAGAGAATACCCAGCGGCAGACTGTTCACCTTGCGGGCGAACCATCCGACCAGAACGCCGGCCACGAGACCCTTTCCCATCGACCCGAGGACGATTGTCGTGAGCTGCGGTGCTACTTCCGGCGCCGAGAGCAGCGCGGTGAATCCGTCCATTACCCCGAGCACGCCCCCGGCGATGAGTCCCAGAACAGGTTTGTTCATTGATTTAACCTCGCTTCACAATGACACGCCCGAATGACGCGTCGGCATGAACTGATTCCGTTTTCCTGCCGGCCGTCATTAAATGCCCCGCCAAAACAGGATCAACAGTCTCACCAGGGCATACGCGAGGAGCAGGAGAACCAGCGCCTGATTTCGCCGGTAGAGTCGTGTGATTCGCTCCCAAACACCTTCACGATACGCGCCGATTTTCTCGCCATCCAGCCAGTGGCGCACATCACCGGCAAGGTCGGCGACAGTTGTGTAGCGCGCATCCGGATTCGTTGCCGTGGCCCGGGCGATGATCGCGGCTAGCGGACGCGGAATGGCGGCCCCTGCGGTCGGAGCGAGGAATCTAAGGATTGCGCCCAGACCGTAGACGTCGGCACGCGCATCGGCTTGAGCGGCCGCGCCTATCGCCTGCTCCGGCGCCATGAATCCCGGCGTACCGAGGATCATGCCTTCGCCAGTCACACCCGGCCACGAGATTGTCGCCCCCGTGCGCGGCGCTCCTCCATCGCCGGCCACCTTGGCCACCCCCCAGTCGAGCACCAGCACCTCGCCGAAATCGCCGACCATCACGTTGGCCGGTGTCAGATCGCGGTGGATAACGTCTCTCGCATGGGCGTATGCGACGGCGTCGCATATCCGGAGGAATACGCGCAGGAGCTCGCCCCGTCCCGCGGCCGCCGCGTAGTCGTCCAGGCGCTTCCCGCGTACAAGGCGCATCACATAGAAAGGGCGGCCATCATCGAGCACGCCGGCATCGTGAACTGCCACGATTCCTGGGTGCTCGAGCCGCGCGAGCACTCGTGCCTCACGAGCCATCCGTTCAGCGACCGACAACGCTTCCGACCCGGAGGCAAGAGCTTTGAGCGCTACGTCGCGACCGAGCACCGAATCGTACGCGCGATAGACGGTACCCATCCCGCCGCGGCCGAGCATCTCGTGTACAACGTAGCGGTCACCGGCGTAGGGACGATCGATGGTTTCACGAAGCCGCTCGACTGCGGCGTCAGAAGGCGATTTCACGGCGCCGCCGCTCCGGTGAGCGCCCGAATCTCCTCGCGATACTCAGTGTCGCTCGAGGTGAGGTCGCGGACGGTGGACAGCACATGCGCCCGGAAACGACGCCTGGCCCAGTTGAGGTAGTTCGTCACCTGGGTGGGTGGAATCCCGAGACGGTGCGCGAGGACGTCGTACGTCGGCCGCTCGTGTGTCTCCGCTCCGACATCGTACGAATCGAAAACCTCCCAGGTGGATGCGCGGTCGCACGCCATGCACTCTTCCCGGAGGGCCGCGAGCGCGAGCGTCAGCACACTGCGCGTCCACTCACGGTCGAATATCGCGCTCACCTCGTCCTCCGAGGCGATACCGAGGGCGTCATCGAGCGGAACATGACGGAGAGTGCCGCCTCTTTTCTGACGTTCGGCTGCCTCGCGCGCCGAGGCGGCGAACGCGAGCAGACAGGTGCGCAGGAACGTTCGAAAGCGACCTTTGGCGGGGTCATACCGCGCGAGCCATTCGCGCGCGAGCGCCTGCGCGAAAAAATCGTGCGCGAGATCCTCGGC
>JBGTEZ010000322.1:0-5097 GCA_041747535.1 Gemmatimonadaceae bacterium | reverse complement strand
AGGATGAGGATGCCGCACCCGCCCGCGACAGCTTGTGCGGCGGCGGTGCAAAGCGTCTCAACGGCGCCCTCGAGCGCATGAGGGCCCTCCCAAATGGGAAAGAGCGCCGGGAGCGTAACCGCGCGGAGAGCCGGATCACTTACACCGCGCAAAGCGGACATCGCTTGCCCGTTGAGGACCGGCTGCGCGATGCGAAGCTGCCTGGCGTGCCCGGCGGTCTCCTCGAGGAGATTCCCCTGCGGCCCGAGGTTCATCGCGAGCGACATCACGAGCTGCTCGCGGATCGGATCGATCGCGGGATTGGTAACCTGGGCGAACATCTGCCGGAAGTAGGAGAAGAGCAGTTGCGGGCGATGCGACAGCACCGCAAGCGGCGTGTCGTTGCCCATGGATCCAGCGGGCTCCTCACCGGTCTCGGCCATCGGCGCGATCACCATCTTCACTTCGTCGGCGGTGTACCCGAACGCGCGCTGCCGCACGAAAAGCGGGAATGTCTCTTCAGGCGGTTCTGCCTCCCACCTCCCACATGGTGCCTCATCGCCCGCACCTCGTTCTTCTCGCAGTGGCGGTTCTTCCCCTTGTTGCGCGATGAGGCTGGATAGGTCGAGCCTCTGCTCCGCCACCCACCGCGAGTATGGCCGTACGAGCGACAACTCCATCTTGATCGCTTCGTCGTCGAGAATCCTCCCCTGGGTGGTGTTGACGACGAGCATCTTGCCCGGCTCGAGCCTCCCCTTGGCGCGGATGTTCTCGACGGGGACGGGAAGCGCGCCCGCCTCCGACGACAGCACGACGAAATCGTCGGCGGTGACGACGTACCGCGCGGGCCGGAGCCCGTTGCGATCGAGCATCGCCGCGATCTGGCGCCCGTCGGTGAATGCCACGGCGGCGGGGCCATCCCATGGCTCCATCAGCGAGGCGTGGTACTCGTAGAACGCGCGCCGCTCGGCCGACATCGACGTGTTTCCTTCCCACGCTTCGGGAATGAGCATCGCCATCGAGTGCGCGAGCGGCCGGCCCGCCAGCGTCAGCAGCTCGAGGACGTTGTCGAGCGAAGCTGAATCGCTCTGATTCCCGCCGCACACCGGCAGCAGTGAAGCGAGGCGTCCGCCGAAGCGGCTCGACGACATGATCGCTTCGCGCACGCGCATCCAGCTGAGATTCCCGCGCAGCGTGTTGATCTCTCCGTTGTGGCAGAGAAACCGATACGGGTGCGCGAGCCGCCACGAGGGAAAGGTGTTGGTCGAGAAGCGCGAGTGAACCATCGCGAGCGCGGTCACGACCTCAGGCTCGCGCAGGTCGGCGTAGAACGACCGCAGCTGGTCCGGCCGCAGCATCCCCTTGTAGACGACGGTGCGTGAGGAGAAGCTCGCGACGTAGCAGTTGTTGCCGGCCGGAAGCTCGCGCAGGGCTGCCTCGATCCGGCGCCGGATCAGGTAGAGCAGCACCTCGAATGAGGTATTGGTATCGGCCTCTCTGCGAATGCCCATATGCGCGACGAAAACCTGCCGCATTGCGGGACGCTTCTGGCGGATGGGTACCGACAGCACGGACTCATCCACCGGCACATCGCGCCAGCCGAGCACGGTGCATCCTTCCTCGGCGACCGAGCGCTCGACGACACGCTCGCAGACGAGGCGATCGGCCCGGCGCGAGGGAAGAAGGAGATTCCCAACGCCGTAGCTTCCCGCATCGGGGAGTGGAATTCCGGCCGCACCGCAAACCCGCCGCATGAAGGCGTGCGGAATCTGGAGCAGGATGCCGGCGCCGTCGCCGGTGCAGCCGTCGGCGGCGATCGCGCTCCGGTGCGAGAGATTGTCGAGGAGCTCGAGCGACTTGTCGACGACGTCGCGGGAGCGGACGCCGTGGATGTGGGCGACGAAGCCGATGCCGCAGGCGTCGTGCTCGTAAGCGGGGTCGTACAGTCCCTGCTTTCCCGTCATGGTCGATCCCCGGAGCGGGTGCTCCTTTTGGTGGTCGTCAACGACTACTGCGAACTGCGGACTAATTGCGGACTGCGGACTAACAACAGGTTAAATACAAAAAAGGCCTCTCGATTCAGGAGAGGCCCTTTGCGCGTTATTCGGTCAACCTGCTATGAGTCCGTGTTGGTGCCCGCGCAAAATCTCCCCGTCGCCCCGATTCTAATCGGGGAAATAAGGTGGAGAAGTCGGTAATTGGCGCGGAGGTGGATCATGTGATGTCGTGGGTGGGGCAAATATTCTATCTATAGGAATGTATATCCATCCAGACCGGCGTCAAGCGACAGTTTGCCGCGGCGAGGCCATATTGAGTATTGAGTTTGCAATGCCGTTGAACAAGGATTTCTCACCTGGCTCGTCCGCGAGGTAAGGGTACGCCATTGTCGATCTTCATCGTCAGCCATGCGCTGGAAGGATCACCGGCATTCCCCGACTCCGGGGTAAACCGGGAGCAGCATGCTAGCTAGCCTGCGACACCGGGCTCGCCTTCGCTGGATCTCCCTCACATCCAGCCTGTGGTTCATCCCCAGCACGATCGTCGGCATATCGACGGCGCTCGCGGTGACGCTGGTGGAGGTCTCCTCGCGCATCGATTACGAAGCACTTTCGAGGTATCCGCGCCTGTTCGGCGCCGGCGCTGCGGGGTCGCGCGGCATGCTCTCGACGATTGCGGGCTCGGTGATAACGGTCGCCGGCGTGACCTTCTCCATCACCATTGCCGCTCTCGCGCTCGCCTCGGCGCAATACACGCCGCGCGTGCTGCGGACGTTCATGAGCGACCGGGCGAATCAGATCGTCCTCGGGACGTTCGTCGGGGTTTTTGTGTACTGCCTGGTGGTACTGCGAACGATCCGGGGCGGCGACGAGGGCTCCTTCGTGCCTTCGATCGCGGTTCTCTTCGGCTTCGTCCTGGCGGTGGTGAGCGTCGGCGTGCTCATCTTCTTCATTCATCACATCGCCGGCGCGCTCCAGGCATCGAATATCCTGGATCGGGTGCGGCGCACCACCGAGGAAACGATCGCCAGCCTCTACCCTGAGGAAGTTGGCGAATCCCCCGACGAGACATCCGGGCTCGCCATCCCCGCGAGTGACGACCCGCGATGGCGGCCGGTAATCTCGGGAGCGACGGGCTACGTCCAGAGTGTCGATGCCGATGGGCTGGTGTCGTTTGCGCGCGAGCACCGCGTCATCCTGCGGCTGGAGCCGGCGGTCGGTGATTTCGTGATCGCGGGTGCCCCATTAGTGTCGATCATGCGGACCGCCGGGAGCAGCGACCGCGAGCGGGTCGGCGCGGACATGGTCGATGAAGTCGTGCCGCCGGTCGACGCGCTGTTTACCCTCAGCGCTTACCGGACGGTTGAACAGGATGCGGCGTTCGGAATGCTTCAGATTGTCGATATCGCCCTGAAGTCGCTCTCTCCGGGCATCAACGATACGACGACGGCCGTCACCTGCGTCGACCAGCTCGGCGCCCTGGTCGCGCACCTCTCGCATCGGCGGATTGTGCCGCGCACCCGAGCCGATGGTGAGGATCTGCGTCTCATCGGCAACGGGCCGACTTTCGCGACGTTCGTTTCGCTCGCCTTCGATGACGTCCGCCGCAACGCGGAAGGAAACGTCACCGTGCTTCTCCGCCTCTTCGATGCGATCGAGATGGCGGGCAGGTTCACCAGCGATCCCGCCCGCCGCCGAGTGCTGGCGTCACAGGTGAGTCTGCTCGCTGAGGCCGCCGGCCGGAGCGTGAGCGCGCCCGCCGATTGTGCGCTGATCGCGGACCGCGCGCGCGCCACCACGAAAATGCTGGCCGCACCAGCCACGCCATTGATCAACTCGAAGGAGCCTTCATAGGCGGGCGTAGATGTTTGGCGATCATCCGGGCCGATACGAGCGGAGTCTGCTCCGTAGTTTCGACCACCAGCTCTGCCTGCGGCATCGCCGGCCGGTCGAACGCCCCCGCCGCGTCGAGCTTCTTGTAAGTCTCGACATCGCGGAGCTTGCCGAAGCGCTGTCGCGGCTCGGAGCCGAGTCGTTTCTCGAGCTCGGCGGGGGCACAGCGGAGCTCGATCAAGCGCAGCAATCCTCCTCCGTCGGTGATGCGCTTCTCCAGCGACGGAACGAACCCCGGGGTCACGGTCTGTTCCGGCGCGAACGTCATGATCATTCCTGGAGACCGCGCCCTGAGAACCGTGTCTACGGCGAGGTGCCACATCCTTTCCCGCAGCGAGACGAACGGCGGCGAACCGAAAGGAAACAACGAAGTCGCGAGATCCACTATCGAGTGGTTGTGCAGCAGACTGTATCCCGTCTCCGCCGTCAGGTACTCGGCGATAGTGAGCTTTCCGACGCCGGGGCGGCCGAAGAGCAGGACGATCTGCGGCGAAATTACTGTTGGCGGCATGCCTCAGCGTCGGTCAAGCCGAAGGCGCGGCAGCGCCGGGAGCGAGGTGCACGGTGCGCGTCGGGAATGCGAACGAGCTGCCGGCGCGCTCGACGACGTCCATGAACTGGAGCAGGACTTCCTGACGGATGCTCTGGAACTCGCTCCAGTCCCTGGTGCGAAACCAGGCCATGATCTCGATGTCGAGTGAAGACGCGGCGAACTCGCGGAAGCGGACAACGACGGCGTCGGGCCAGATCCGGGGGTGCGCGCGGAGGACTTCCTCGAAGCCGGCGAGAGCCACGCGGAGCTGCGCCGGAGTGGTGCTGTACACGAGCCCCACGACCGCCGCCAGACGCATGCGGTCGCGCTCGCTGAACGATTCCAGCTTCATGTCGGCGAGCTTTCCATTCGGGATGGTGACGATGGTGCGGTCGAGGGTGCGGAAGCGAGTGGAGCGGAGGCCGATGGCCTCGACCGTTCCGACGAAGTCCTCGATCTTCACGAAGTCACCCTCTCTGAACGGCTGATCGACGCCGATCGAGAACGCGCCGAAGAGATTCTCGACGGTTTTCTGGGCGGCGAGTGCCAGGGCCAATCCGCCGATCCCGAGCCCGGCGACGAGACTGGCGACCGGAAAACCGAACAGTGAAAGCGAGGCGATTATGGCGATGGCGAGCAGCACCACCTTCGCCGAGCGGGCGCCGAGGGGAACCAGTGCCCGCGACGCCGGCACTC
>JBGTEZ010000321.1:0-7269 GCA_041747535.1 Gemmatimonadaceae bacterium | reverse complement strand
GGGCACGTTAAGGACTAGACTGCAAACTGCTGAGGGGAACGGGTACGAGGTTGGAGTGGCGTAGGTGCGAGGTTTTTAGGTCACTCCCTCCCGACTTATCACGTTGGCGTAAACCGGCTTCAGGTGCGGGGCAAATGATGTGGCCATCTTCGCCCGCGGGGTATTCCTTGCGGCTTGAGCGATTACAGGAAACTCAAGGTTTGGCGGAAGGCGCACTCACTGGCGATGAACGTCTATCGCGCTGGCGATGCAATGCGAGGGAATCGTCACGCCGCCGTGCGCACGCAGATGGTGCGTCCGGCGCTGTCAATTCCGACGAATATTGTAGAAGGCACAGGCAAGCAGAGCAGGCGCGAATTCGCTCGCTTCCTTCGCATCGCGCTCGGCTCCGGCACAGAGCTGGAGTACCATCTACTCGTAGCGCACGACATCAAGGCTATGAGCGCAACCGATTACGCGTCCTTAAAGCGGCAGACGGTAGAGGTAAAGAAGATGCTCCACGCCCTCCTGGCCTTCGTAGCCGGTAACGGCGCGAAGCAAAGTCCGGAGGTAGTGACCTAATGACCTCGTGCCTACGCTACTCCAACCTCGTACCCGTTCCCCTCAGCAGTTTGCAGTTCCCCCGCTAACTCAGCACTCCATTCGAACCCGTTCCGCAACCCGCCCACCACTGTAATCATCCGCCGGCCGGTTGACGCGCTTGAGCCCCGCAGCAACCTGCCGGAGCATCGAACAGTCGAGCGCAGGATTCTGAATCAGTCGATCCAGCACGTGCTCATCGCTGGTCCCAGCTGAGATCTTTGCCAGGACATCCTTCGGAGTGGCTGGATTTCCGGCAAACCAGATCTCTAGTCCGGATATCACGCCCGGATTCGCGTAAATCTTTCTCAGAATTGCCGGCGGCGTATTGGCGTGCCCAGCCAGCGCCTGAAAGAAATAATCCGGTGGCTCGTTGGTCTCGTAAACGCTGGTGAGAGTCTCCCCGCGCGTCGCCGGATTTCGGATCGCCTCGAGCGCAATCCCCCGGTCGCGCGATTTCGCGAGCGTATCGAGAACGTCAGGAGAGATCGAATCGCTGTGCAGTGCGGCGAGCAGGAATGCACGGTCGTCGATGTTCGCGCGGATGCTGCTGTCGAGGAACGCGCGCTCCCGAGCCGGATTGCTCGCGACCGCGCGCGCGATCAGCTCCCGATTTCGGTACAGCTCCGCGTTGAATGTTGCGCGGTCCCGGTCGCGCCAACTGGCCCGCGACCTCGTTTTTACCCCTTCGGCCGCGGTGTAGCCAACGAGCACCAGGCTCGCCACCAGCGCCGCCCAACCAAGAATCCGGCGCGGCTCGCGCTCCCGCGACTCGCCCGCCCAGCGACCGAAAACCAACCCGAGAAACCCAACGATGGAGCCCAGGAAGGGCAGCCAGAGAAATCCGAGCGCAGCCGTGGACGATCTCGATTGAATGATCGACCAGTATCCAACCGTCACCGCCACGACGAAGAAGACGAGACTGGTCGCGATCCCCTTCGTATTCTTCTTCACCGCCAGAACCACCAGCACCACGAAATAGACGAGTGCCGGACTGAGGAGCGGCAGGAGAATCATCATTCGTCTGCCTTCTTCAGCACCCCATCCCTGATCGACATCCGGTCGAGGCTCATCAACCCCGGAGGAATGTCCGATTCACGGGGAACAGCAAGAATCGTCTGGCCGAGCCCGCCTTTCTTGAGCAGTGTGAGAATCTTGCTCGCGCGCCGAAGATCCAGCTCGGCGAACGGATCATCCAGCAGCAACAGCGGCTCGACCCCCGCGTGCTTTCGCAGCGTCGCCGCCTCGAGCATCCTGAGTGCGATCGCCGCCGTGCGCTGCTGTCCGGCCGACCCGAACAGACGAAGCTGGTGGCCGTCGAGTGTTATCTCGAGCTCGTCGCGGTGCGGACCGACGTGCGTGAGCCCGCGCTTCATGTCGAGCGCGCGCTTCTCGGCGAACGCCGCGAGGAGCACATCGTAGCGCGCCTCCGATTCGGCGAACGGGCTGGCGTAGGTCATCGTCACGGTTCCGCGCTCGCCGATGGTCCTGCACAGCGCCGTGAACTCCTCAACGTACTCCGCGACCCACGCCGATCTCTCCTCGATCAGCACCGTCCCGTGCTCCGCGAGCGCTGGCTCCCACACCGAGACGCGCGAGTCGTCGGAGCCTCGTCGCTGTGCGTCGCGCAACGCGGCATTCCGGCGGATGAGATTCGCGCGGTAGTTCTGTAGCGCGTTGAGGTACCTCTTCGATGTCAGCGCCATCACGAGATCGAGAAACCGCCGCCGCTCGGTCGGCGCGCCCGTCACCAGCTCCAGATCGCGCGGCGAGAACATCACCGACGGCAGCGCTCCAAACGCCTCGCTCAGTTTTTTCGGCGAGGCGCCGTCAAGCGTCACCTTCTTCCGTTTCGACGATTTCTCGAAGCCGACCGACAACTCGTGGGGAGCGGTCGTCCGGAACTTGGACGAGATATGGAATCCGGCGGCGCCGAAGCGCGTCACATCCTGGTCGCGCGCGGCGTGCTCGGGACGAAGCGTCTGGAGATAAAAAATGCTCTCGAGCAGATTCGTTTTCCCGTGGCCGTTCTCGCCAAGTATCGCGACGCCGGCGGCGGGAAGGTAGAGATCGACACGCTCGAGATTGCGGAAATCCCGGATCGAGACGCGCTCCAGCCAGACGCGGGGAACGTGGGCGTGGCTGCCGCGCGGAGTTCGGCGCGGCGCCTGGCCGGGATTGTGAGCGGGAGCCGCCGACGGTGGCGTATGGGCTTTCACTTCCCCTTGAACGCGGGCGCCCGCTTCTCGAGGAACGCCTTCGTCCCCTCGCGCATGTCGTCGGTCGCGGCGAGCAGGCCAAAATGATTCGCCTCGAGTATCAGCCCTTCGTCGAGCGACATCTCCAGCCCGCGATCGACCGCCTCGATGCAGAGCGCCACCGCGAGCGGGCCGTTGGCGAGAATGGCCTTCATCATCTCGTGCGCCGCGCCCATCAGCTCGCCGGCGGGAACGACCTTGTTCACCAGGCCGATCCGGTACGCCTCGGCCGCGTCGATCATCTCACCGGTCATGAGCAGCTGCATCGCACGTCCCTTGCCGACGAGGCGTGAAAGTCTCTGGCTGCCGCCGAAGCCCGGCAGCAATCCGAGCTTCGTTTCCGGCTGGCCGAACTTCGCCGCATCCGACGCGATCCGGATGTGGCACGCCATGGCGAGCTCGCACCCGCCGCCGAGCGCGAAGCCATTCACCACGGCGATGACGGGTTTGGGGCAGGTCTCGATCCGGCGAAAGACGTCCTGTCCGGCGCGCGCCCGACCCTTGGCGACGACGGGAGTCTGACCCGCCAGCTCCGAGATGTCGGCTCCAGCCACGAACGCGCGGCCCTTTCCAGTGACGAGAACTCCCGCGATCGCGTTGTCGACGCGGATCGCATCAATGGCCTGGCCCAGCTCGGCGATGACGGCGTCATTTAGCGCGTTGAGCTTGTCGGGCCGGTTGATCCAGAGGATTGCGACGCGGTCGGTGACCTCGAGCGTCAGATATTTGAAGGGCATCGAGATGTGATTGCAGTAGATTCTTGGGGCAACGGGACTGTGCCGGCGACAACGGCTCGGAGTAGTGCCCGAGGATTCAAATCTATTCACAAAAACACGCGATGGCGCGGAAGTGGATCTGTCGTGAAGGATCGAAGACGAAGGGATTCCGGTACGTGGGGGAGAACGGAGAGCGGGTGCGGAAAGCGGCGGAGCTCGAGCGCATCGACGCGCTGCGCATTCCGCCCGCGTGGCGCGACGTTCACATCTCCACCAACCCGCGCGCCGCGATCCAGGTGTGGGGGTTCGACGCGCGCGGGCGAAAGCAGTACCGCTACCATCAGCGCGCGGTGCAAAAGGGCGAGCTGCGCAAATACTACCGGGTGCGGCAGATGGCTCGGGATCTTCCGGCACTCCGCAAGCGCATCCTGAAGGACTTTCGGGGGAAGGAGCTCACCAGTGCGAAAGTCTGCGCCGGAATCGTAAGGCTCATCTCGGACGGATTCTTTCGGGTCGGTAGCGAGCGCTATCTCAAGGACAACAACACCTTCGGCATCACGACTCTCACGAAATCGCACGTCACCGTTCTGGATGACGCCGTGCTCTTCGAGTACGTGGGGAAGAGGTCGATCGTTCAGAAGAACTTCGTGCCGGGCAAGGACGTCGTTCGCTTCGTGACGGCGCTGATGGAGACACCGGGCCCGCGCCTCTTCCGATACAAGGAAGGGAAGACGTGGCACAACGTCGACGCGCGCGACGTCAACGACTACATCGAGAGCGTCGCGGCATTCCCGTACACAGCCAAGGACTTTCGCACCTGGGGCGGGACGCTGCGCGCGGCGACGGTGCTGGCCGAGCTGGGGAAGGGGAAGAGCCAGAACGAGCGGAAGAAGAACGTCGTCACCGCCGTGCGTCTCGTTGCGGCCGAGCTTGGGAACACCCCTACTATATGCAGGAAGTCCTACGTGCACCCGGTGGTGGTGATGAGATATCTGCGTAGCGGAACGACGATCACGCTGCCCAAGCAGTCTGCTGCGTCGAAGACCGGCACCGGGCACGCGCCGGAGGAGAGCGCGTTGATCGAGTTTCTCGATGAGTATTTTCCCGAGCGACGGAAGGCTCAGCGGACGGAATGACGCTCGGAGAAGCAACTTCAACGGCAACTTACGACTACCGGCCGAGGGCGATGGGCGTACCGGCCCTGAGCTACGGGCCGTTCCTGAAACACGTCGAGATAGAGCCCTGTGTAACCGGGCTGATGGGTGAGCGAAAAACCGGCACATGGGTGAGCCAGCCTCGACGGCGGATCGTGATCATCCGGCTGATCGGAAACGGAATATTGGGCGGGGGGTCAGGATTAGCCACTCCACTGGACCTTCGGAGTAAACCGCTTGGTGTTGGAATCGAAGTCTCCGAGGTTCAAGAAGCCGTAGGCAATGGTGAAGATGTCGTGCTCTCCTTCGGTGAGGCCTACGTATTCTCCGACGAGGTTGCCCGAGAGAAAGAGCGCCTGGCCTCTCCACTTGATGGCGCCACCGTGGTCGACCAGCCGCACGAAGGAGCTCTCGGGATAGACAAGCGCCGGGAGCCGATTCGGATAGGACCGAGGTGAAGACGTGTAGAGATGCCCCGGCGGTCTGTGCTCAGGAAGACTCTGGTGCGGTCGGTCGTTGTTGTACTCGCTTCGGAATTTGTCGAATCTCTTCTGCTGGGAGGGGAGAGATTCTGAAGCTGGCTTGGTGGCTGCTGCCTTGAGAGTTTTGTGAAAGCGCTCGTGTGCTCCGTTCTCCGAGGGGCGAGCTGGTGTTGTGTGCTCGGGCCTGATGCCGAGCTTCACCCACCAGAAGGCGAGCGCGCCGAGCCGGCCCAAAGCATTCGGCTGAGCAAATGGGATCCCGTTATCTGTTCTGAGCACCATGGGAAGTCCGTACTCTCTGAAGAGCCGGATGAAGACTTGACGGGCGGGTGCCACTGCAGTCGTCTCAAGGGCCTTGCAGCCGAGGAGATAGTGCGTGTGGAGATCGAGCACCGTCAGGGGGTAACAATAGGCTCCGCTCCCCTTTCTCAATCGGAACTGGCCCTTGAAGTCAGCGGTCCAGACCATGTTTGGCTCGAGCGCTCTGGTGCGAGAGCCAAAGAGCGCCTTCCGCTCTGGACTCTGGTGGCGGCGTTTAGAGCGAATGAGATTCGCTCGCTTCAAGAGCTCACCTATCGAGCTCGCCGCGGGCCAGTGCTCGCCTGGCTCATGGAGGCGGAGCCAATCGTGCAGCATCACTGGACCGTAGAGCGGATATTTTCGCCTGAGGGCGATGACCCGCTCAGCCACTTGCGGCGTAATTCGCTGAGGCTGTACGAGTCGAGCACGCGACCTGTCGGTGAGACCGCTCGGACCCTCTCCTCTAAATCGCTTCAGCCACTTCTGCCCAGTTTTCTCACTGATCCCGAATCGGTCGCAGATCTCCACGATCCGCTCAGTCCGATCCAGGCACGCTTTGACAAACTCCAACCGCTCTGACATGAATGAGCTCTCTTGCCACGGCACGGGCACCTCCGGAGGATGCCCGAATGTGATGCCGATCGAATCCTGGCTCACCCATGTGCCGGTTTTTCGCTCACCTATGTGCCCGGTCTGTACCCCCGGAACTCACGGCCGGCCCGCTAACAGCCCCCGGCCGGTAGTCGGAAGTTGCAGTTCTTCCCTCCGTTCGGCGCGGCTGAATTCAGGCGCCCTGTAGCGCGATGTTGAAAGTACCAGCGTAGCCGTTGCCCGTCTTCTCCACCGGCAACAGCAGCTGGCCCCCGCCCCGCCGAAAAATCTGGTCGTCGGCGTTCCGCCTGTCGGGCGGACCCTTGGCCGCGTAGGGTGGCTGCGAGTAAACCTGCGTCGTCAGACCGTCGTCGAAATACAGCTGCGACGTGAAATCGAATCCTTTACCCGACGCTGACGGCGTTCTGATCTTGAAGTGCAGGTGCGCCGGGCGTCCCGAGTACCAGCCGGGGTAGATGGTCGTGAAGCTTGCGACTCCCGCCGCGTCGGTCACCTGGTAACCCCTCAGGAAGCGCTGTCCCCTGGTGTTGAAATCACGGTCGGTCACGTCCGAGTAAATCCCGAGGTGGTCGCACTGCCAGAGATCGACGACGAGTCCCGCCACCGGTACGCACGCGTTCGACGCGAGGCGCGATACGTTGAACTTTACCTCGAGCAGAGCGCCGGGTTTCGCTTCGCCGTTCGATGGATCGGAGCGAATGTCCGAGCGGTTCAGCATCTCGTCGACGAAGTAGGGGCCCTCGGTCGATGCGGGCCTCGCCACGCAGCTGCCTGAACCGGCTCCGCCGGTGACCATTGCCGCCTGAACGGTGTCGGCCGCCGATCGCCCGGGAGGACGACAACCGAGCAGCATGAGTCCCGTCGCGCCCAGAACGGAAACCGCCTCGCGGCGGCTGAGCGTGTAGCCGATGTCGTCGTCGTCGTTCTCCATCGTGTTCTCCCGGAAGCCGTTGGCAGTGATTGGAACTCGGGTCCCTCAAGTGCTACAATAACACGGCTAAGTCCATAGATCAGGAGCACTCGGAGGTCGCTATGCAGAATCTACACTCTCCAGCCGGGGCCACCTACGTCCTCCAGGCACTCGTGTCGGCGTTCCTGGCGATCCTGTTTTTGCAGTCGAGCATCGACAAGATCGTGGACCGGCGCGGAAACCTCGACTACTTCAAGA
>JBGTEZ010000320.1:0-17714 GCA_041747535.1 Gemmatimonadaceae bacterium | reverse complement strand
CGCTGGAGTGCGGCGCGCGACGGTCGTGAACGTCCGCAGCTCCCGCGCTCCGCGGTCGTAGAAATACCCGCCACCGTAACGCGGAATGATCTCGCTCACGAGCTGAAACGGCAGATAAAGAAATCCACCGCGCATGACGGGTGGACGCGCGAGCGGAATCATCGTCGTATCCAGGCGCGCGAATGGAAGGCCCTCCACTAGCTCCAGGCGGCCGCGCGACAGCACGAGCGTGAACCTCTGATTCGGTCCGTTGACCAGCGCCCCGCCCATCGCGCTCATCAGCGCGTCGGCGCGGACCAGTCGCTCTCCTCCGCTCGAGGTAACCGCGACCATGACCTGCGCCGGACCGTCCCGGACGATGAGCGCGCGCTCGATCGCCGCCGTCTGCAGAAACAGGAGCAGCGCGATCATCTGGTTCGAACTGCCCGCTGCATGTCGCGCTCATCGTCGCGCCGCTTCTCGTCAGCGCGCTTGTCGTAGAGCTTTTTCCCCTTGCCCAGAGCCAGGGCGACCTTGGCGCGGCCGCGCTTGAAGTAGAGCTCGAGAGGAATGAGCGTGAGTCCCTGCCGCTCGACCGCGCCGATCATCTTCCGGATCTCCTTGCGGTGGAGCAGGAGCTTCCGGGTGCGGGTCGGCTCGTGATTGAAGTGACTCGCCTTCTCGTACGGAGATATGTGGAGATTGAGCAGAAAGACCTCACCGTCCTTTACGATCGCGTAGGAATCGGTGATGTTGGCTTTGCCGTCCCGCAGCGATTTTACCTCGCTGCCCGTCAGCACCACTCCCGCTTCCCAGGTGTCGAGGATGTGGTAGTCGTGCCTGGCGCGTTTGTTCCGCGCGATCGACTCCCGTTTCTCTTTCTCGACTGTCTCTGGCATTTGACTTCGTGCTCAAGTTAGACGCAACGGCAATTTCGAGAAAGGTACCGACGTGGCCGCGTTGACTTCACTCTCCGGCGTTTCTATCTTCGAAGAGAGAACGCCGGAGTGGTGGAACTGGTAGACGCGCTGGCTTCAGGAGCCAGTGGGTGCAAGCCCGTGGGGGTTCGAGTCCCCCCTTCGGCACTGATGGATCGGAGCGGCAGCGGACGGCGGGCAGCGGGTAGCCTGATGGTGAATTGGTGGTTAAAAAAGAACGGCGCGTCTACTGACGCGCCGTTTTCCGCATCCAGATCTTTCGATCAGACGGTCTCGAGAATCGGTAACCCCGGTTTCGCCCGCACGCGATCGGTGACAGGCAGTCCGACTTTCTCCCGCACCGTCGGCTCGTCGTGGAGCAGATCGGCAAGCGTCACCGACTGCAGCACGTCATCGATCTTGTTTTGCAGCATGACCCACACCGGCCTGATGCTGCAGCTATGCTCGGCGGAACAGCGGCCTTCCTCGATCGGATGACTCACGCAGTGTAGATCGAACGTCTCGAGCTCGGAAGCGTGGATCACGTCCCGGATCGAGACCTGGGCGGCTGGCTTGGCGAGCACGTACCCACCCCGTGCACCGCGGGTGCTGGTGATGACTCCCGCCCTCCGCAGGCGCAGCAGAATCTGCTCCACGTAATCGCCCGGCAACCGCTCCACGCGGGCGATTTCACGGCCATTGACCGGCCCCAGCTCCGTTCTCTTCGCCAAGTGGAGAGCGCAGATCACTCCGTACTCGGCCCAGGTCGTTATCCGCATACCTTCAGGATAGGCATCTAACGTTCAGGAGACAAGATCGAAAGCTCTTCTCCCTAATCAACGGCGACTGACGAGCTACTAGCCGTCAGGCTCACGAGCGCCCAGCCGCCTGGCTTACGCCCGCGCGACTTCACCAGTGACATGTGAGGCGTTGCCGTTGCTTTTGCGGTGAGGCGTAATCGAACAGTCGGGGAGCAGTACACCCGGTGGCTGGGAGCTTCCAGCCCGGCGGCTATCGGCTCGTCAGTCGCCCTTTTTTGTAGTTAGCCGGCTGACAACTGCAACTTCCGACTACCGGCCGAAAGTTGCAGTTCTCTATCCCGCCGAAACGCCACCGTGGCTGCCACCCGGAACGCCGATCTCCGTCATCTTCCGCATATCCAGCACTTCGTCGATCTCGGCGTCGGGAAGGACTTTCTCCCGCTTTACCAGATCCCGGATCAATACGTTCTCCTTCACCGACTGCTTGCTGAGCTCCGCCGCGCGCGCGTAGCCGATCTGCGGCGCCAGCGCGGTAGCGAGCGCGGCCGAGCGTTCCAGCCAGTACTCGCACTGCTCGCGGTTCGCCTCGATGCCGCGCACCGTTCTTTCCGCCAGCACGCCCGCGGCGTTGCCGAGAATCTGCATCGCCAACAGTACGTTGTACGCGATGACCGGCATCATCACGTTCAACTCGAGCTGTCCGTGCTCGGCGGCCACGCTCACGCACGCGTCGTTGCCAACCACCTGAAAGCAGACCTGGTTGACCATTTCCGGAATCGACGGGTTCACCTTCCCGGGCATGATCGACGATCCTGGCTGCACCGCCGGCAACCGGATCTCGTCGAATCCGGTGCGTGGGCCGCTCGCCAACAATCTCAGATCGCTCGCGATCTTGCTGAGGTCGAGCGCCAGCACCCGCAGCTGCGCGCTGAAGCCCGCGACATCGCCCATGCTCTGCATCAGCTGAACCCGGTCTTCGCCTTCACGCAGCTCGACTTTCGCCGAGTCGCGCAGATGCCTGATCATGAGGGCCGGGTACGCCGGCTCCACGTTCACTCCGGTGCCGACGGCGCTGCCCCCGATACCGAGATCGCGAAGATAATCCGCTGATTCCACCACTCGTTTCAGTCCGCGCCGCAGAGATCCCGCGTAGCCGCCGAGCTCCTGACCGAGCCTGATCGGCATCGCGTCCTGCAGGTGGGTGCGCCCGGACTTGAGGACGGCATCGAATTCACTTGCCTTGTCTGCGAACGCATCGACCAGCGATCCGACGGCGCCCTCCAACCCGACCAGCTCCGTCAGGCATGCAAGCCGGATCGCCGTCGGGATCACGTCGTTGGTCGACTGAGCCATGTTGACGTGATCGTTCGGATGAATCGGAGCGTATGTCCCGCGCTTCTCGCCGAGTATCTCGTTGGCGCGATTGGCGAGGACCTCGTTGCAATTCATGTTGTGAGAGGTGCCTGCTCCAGCCTGATAGACGTCGACGACGAAATGCTCCCGGTGCTGTCCGGCCAGCACCTCGTCGGCGGCGGCCACGATTGCATCGGCGAGACGCGCGTCGAGCCTCCCCGTCTCCTTGTGTGTCAGGGCGGCAGCCCGCTTGATTCGTACCGTTGCGTCAATGAAAGCCGGGAGCGGACGAATACCACTGATCGGATAGTTCTGC
Source organism: Gemmatimonadaceae bacterium (assembly GCA_041747535.1). Classification (GTDB taxonomy): domain Bacteria; phylum Gemmatimonadota; class Gemmatimonadetes; order Gemmatimonadales; family Gemmatimonadaceae; genus UBA4720. Next base: position 14,388 of record JBGTEZ010000320.1, on the reverse strand, counting down.
ACGGCGCGCAGCGTCTGGACGCCGTACAGGGCGCTGATGGGGACCTCCAGAGCGCCGAGCGGATCTTTCTCGGTGCGAGTGGCTACGGGTCGCTTGACGGGAGGGGCCTTGGGTACTTTTGCGGTCATCGTCTCTTCGTATGATTGGCCATCGTCACCGTCCGACAATCCGGGCCGTGCCGTTGAGAAATGGGTTCGACCGCCGCTCTTCCGCGATCGTCGTCTCCATCCCGTGTCCGGGATACACGACTGTCTCCGGCGGTAGCTCCGCAATCTTCTTCAGAGATTCCGCGAGCTGTGGTGGGTTGGAGAAAGGGAGATCCGTTCGACCGATCGATCCGGCGAACAGGCAGTCGCCAACCAGCGCCATACCCTGGCCGTGGATGACCACGTGCCCCGGTGCGTGACCCGGCGCGTGCATGACGGTAAATGCCGCGTCGCCGAGCTCGAGGTGCTGTCCATCCGAGAACTCGCGATCAGGCGGTGGCGGCTCCTCGAACGGGACGCCATAGACCTCTGCCTGGCGTGACGCCGCGGCGTAAAGCCGGCGGTCCGCCGGGTGGAGATAGACCGGAACGTCCCACCGTCGCTTGATCGATGCGATCGCGCCGACGTGGTCGACGTGGGCATGCGTGATCCAGATCGCTTCCAGCTCCGCGCCGCTTTCCTCGATCGCTTCGACCAGGCGGTCCCCTTCACCGCCCGGATCCACGATCACTGCCTTGCGCGAGCGGTCATCGACGAGGAGATAGCAGTTCTCCTGAAATGCGCCGACGGTGAAGGTTTCGACGTTCACGTGTAACCCCCGCTGTTGGTATGCGAGCTTGCGACTGCCTGCTCCGTCGCGCCGCCGCTCCCGTCTCTTTCGGCTTCCCTGAAGCGAGTGATGTACTTGTCGGCCGCGATTGCCGCCGTCGTCGCATCCCCGGATGCGGTCGTTACCTGGCGCGTCAGCTGGGACCGCAGGTCTCCCGCGACGAACAGGCCCGGAATGGAAGTCATCATCGCGGCATCCGTCACCACGTAACCCATCACGTCGTGGTCGAAGTGACCCGCGATCACGCCGGTGTTGGGGCGGAAGCCGATGAAGACGAACAATCCCGTCGCGTCCAGCAGCCCGCGCTTCTGGGTGACCAGGTTGCGCAGCCTCAGGCCAGTCATTCCCGTCTCGGGATTGCCGGTGACTTCCTCCGCCACCGTATCCCAGATCACCTCGATCTTCGGATTGTCGAAGACATGCTGCTGGAGGATCTTTGACGCGCGGAATTCGTGGCGCCGGTGAATGAGGTAGACCTTGCTTGCGTAGCGCGTGAGAAAATCAGCTTCCTCGACCGCCGCATCTCCGCCGCCAACGACGGCAACGACCTGCTGCTTGAAGAAAGCGGCGTCGCAGATCGCGCAGTAGGACACTCCCTTCCCCGCGTACTCCAACTCCCCGGGGATACCAAGCTTGATCGGAGTACCGCCGGCGGTCACGATCGCTGCCGGCGAGCGGAATATCCCGTTCGCGTCGGTCTCGGTATGGAAAAATCCGTCGGGCATCTTTTTCACCGCGGTCACGGTGGTCGTCTCGAAGAACTCCGCGCCGAACTGTTTGGCGTGCGACGCGAACTTTTCGGCGAGCTCGTGCCCGAGAATCTTCGGAAATCCGATCACATCGTCGAGGTATTCCGTATTGAGCAGCTCTCCGCCCGGGAATCCACGCTCCAGGACGGCAGTGCGGAGCAGCGCGCGCCCGGCGTAGAGCGCGGCAGTCATGCCAGCCGGCCCTGCCCCGACGATGACTACATCGTAATCGCGCATTTTCGCCACTGATTTCACCTGGAAAGAGAATCGCCCGAGTGAAATATAACCGCGGCCGTCACCACTCTATCGGAGAGCAGAGTGTACGTCAGAGGCGAACGTGACGGCCTCCATCGACGATGATCGTCTCGCCGGTGACGTAATCCGCGCAGATCAGATACATGACGGCCTGCGACACGTCCTCGGGGCTTCCGATCCGGCCGAGCGGCGTCGTCGAAACGAGCTTGTCCGCCTGCTCCTTCGTCCATCCCTCGGGAAGGAGCACCGATCCCGGCGCCACGGCGTTCACTCTGATCCTGGGCGCGAGCGCGTGAGCGAGGCCGCGAGTCATCTGCACGATTCCCGCCTTTGTGATCGCGTGCGGGATGTAGGCTTTCCACGTCTCGAACGCGGCGAGATCCGCAATGTTGACGATTACCCCTCCCTTCTCGCCCATCACGCGCGCCGCCGCCTGCGACAGGAAGAACGGAGCGCGCAGGTTGAGCGCGAACATCGCGTCCCAGTCTTCGACGAGCACTTCTCCGATGGGAGTGCGCATCATCACCGCCGCCGAGTTCACGAGGACATCCAGACCGCCAAAAACCCTGGCGGTATGCTCGATGAGGCGGGGCGCGGTTGCCGGGTCGGTGAGATCTCCTGGGAGCGTGTGCGCTTCGCTGCCGTTCCCGATTATTTGATCAGCTACCTCGCGCGCTCCCCTCTCCGAGCGCGCGTAATGAACGCCGACTCGCATTCCCGCTTTGCCCAGCGCGAGCGCGATGACCCGGCCGACCCGGGTTCCACCGCCGGTAACGAGAGCGACGCGGCCTTCTATCTCCACGCGCCGCCCTCGGTCGCGGTCGCGAGCGACGCGACCTTGTCGTCCTGCCGGGCGAGCCAGTCGAGCGGAACGTTCATCGCCCCGAGACGACGCGGGCCTTCCTCTCCTCCGTGCCAGTCGGAGCCGCCACTTGGAACGAGGTCGAAGAAATCGCAGAGCGCCTGGATTCGCGTGATGTCTTCGCGTGAATGGCCGGGGTGCCTTATCTCGACCCCGTCGAGCCCGGCGGCGATGAGCCGCTCGAGTCGTTCGCGGCGGCACGCATCACCCGGATGTGCCCAGATCGCGAGACCGCCGGCTTCGTGCGCGATCGAGATCGCATCTTCGAGCGAGAGCCTGTCCTTCGCGACGAACGCCGCACCCGAAGAGCCGAGATATCGCGAGAACGCGTCGCGAAAATCGTGGACCACCCCGCGCGCAATGAGCGCCCGGGCAACGTGCGGCCGGCCAACGGCTCCCCCCGCCGACTGGTGCAGAACTTCATCGAACGTGATCGGGATTCCGAGCGCATTGAGCTTTTCGACGATCTTCTGGCCGCGAGAGTAGCGGAGCGATCTCAGCTCGGTGAGTCTCTCTTCGAGACGGTCGAGCCGCGAGAGGTGCAGCGCGAGAAGATGCACTTCATCGTCGCCGAGGAACGCGCTCAGCTCTACCGCCGCGATGACTCTGATCCCAAGACGCTGACCCGCTTCACGCGCCTTTACGACACCACCGATGGTGTCGTGGTCAGTGAGCGCGATTGCTTCGAGACCGCACTTGGCGGCGGCCTCGACTACGCGCTCCGGTGGAAGTATCCCGTCAGAGGCGGTGGAGTGAGTATGCAGGTCGACGAACCCCGACCCCCCCGCCGCTCCGGTCACTGTCCGTAACCGGCCTCAGGCGATGTAAAGCTTGGCTGAGACTGCTCGAACAGCTCGCGCAGCTGTGCGTCGGTAAGCTCGAGAAACGCACGCTCGCGGGAGCGCGCGCCCTGCGGAGAATAGCGCGTTACCCGAACTTCGCGCTTGTCGCCGACATCTCTGGAAAAGAGAAGGCCATACTCGTCCTGAGTGTACTGGGTGATGTAACCCGACGGGTAGACATCCCACTTCTGGCCGGAAACTTCAAGTGCGCGCGCGGGCATGTCAGAGCTCGACCTCCTGGTACAGCCGTGACGGGTCGAGAATCCGGTGGGGCGCGCTCGCGTGCGCGACAGTGAGCGTCTGCACGTCGTCGGCTTCCGTGAACTCGATGAAAGCACCGGGCAGCGACGCTTCCTCGAACACCCAGAACCGGCAGCTCGCAGCCGCGTAGTGCGACCGGAGCGCACGCAGCCTCTCGCGGTAATTCGCCCGCTCCGCCGAGGGAACCGTCGAGCGCTGGATCGTAAGAGTGCGTGGCATCTAGAGGACGTTCTCCGGAAAGGTTTCGATCGTTTTCTTCACGAAGGCGAGGAACTGGTCAGCCACCGCTCCATCGATCACCCGATGGTCGAAGGATATCGAAAAATATGCGCAGGTGCGGATCGAGATCGTGTCCTCGCCGTCAGGTCCGGTCAGCACCTTGGGACGTTTCTCGATCGCTCCGACGCCCATGATCGCCACCTGTGGCTGACTGATGATGGGCGTCCCCATGAGCGAGCCGAATACCCCCGGATTGGTGATCGTGAAAGTCCCCCCCTGCACTTCCTCGGGAGAAAGCTTCTTGGCGCGGGCGCGCGCGGCGAGATCGTTCAAGGCGCGCGTGATTCCCGACAGCGACAGGTCGTCGGCCCGCTTGATCACGGGAACGATCAGACCCCAGTCGAGCGCGACCGCGATCCCAATGTTGATCTGCTTCCGGTAGATGACGCTGGTGCCGGCGACCGAAGAGTTCATGATCGGAAACGCGCGCAAGCCTTCGGTCACCGCCTTTATTATGAACGGCATGTAGGTGAGCTTCTGACCCGTGCTCGCCTCGAACTCGGCGCGCTTCCTGGCGCGGATGCGCGCGACTCGGGTGAAGTCGACCTCGAAGAACGACGTGACGTGGGCGGAGGTGCGGCGCGACGCCACCATGTGGTCGCTTATCAGCGCCCGCATCTTGGACATCGGCTCCACCACATCTCCGGCCCACGGCTCGGGCATCGGAAGCGCGTGGCCATCGTGCGAGCCACCGCCGTGGATCGCCGGAGCAGCCGGGCGTCCCTCACCCGTTTCAATGAAGCCGAGGATGTCGCGCTTGGTCACCCGCCCGGCGATTCCCGAACCCTGGAGCGCCGCGATGTCGAGCCCGTGCTCGGCCGCGATCTTTCGCACCAGTGGCGAGGATCTGGTGCGGAGGCGCTCCTCGAAGGAGTTGCCGTTCCCAGAGTGCGATGGCGCGCTTGCCGGTGCGGAAGCCTGCTGGCGCGCCGGGGCGGACTGCGCTGCAACTTCCCGTTGGGGGGCGGCGGGCGCTGCCGCTTTCGCGGGTGTCGAATCCGGCTTGGCCGCCGGAGCCGCTACAGCCGCGCCTTTCTCGGTCTCCAGCCTCGCCACTACCGTCTGGACCGCGACCGTTTCGCCTTCCTTTACCAGAATTTCGGCCAGGACGCCGGCGGCAGGGGCCGGAATCTCGGCGTCCACCTTGTCGGTCGAAATCTCGAAGATCGGCTCGTCACGCTTGATCTCGTCCCCGACCTTCTTCAGCCACCGGGACAGCGTGCCCTCGGCGATCGACTCGCCCATTTGCGGCATGATGATGTCTACACGAGCCACCGATTCTCCTTCGTTAGCTTATTCATCCGTACGGGGCTGACGAAGACGCCGAAGCGCCAGCACCGGCAGAGTTGCCGCGCCAAGTATCCCTCCGATACCAGCATACAACCACCAGTTGCACGCCGGAAGCCCCTCGGGCGGCACACAGCGCTGCGCGAGTCCAACGATTTTTCCGGTGAATACTCCGATCATTCCGCCGCTGAAAAATCCAGCCACCGTCGTCACGCATCCGACTCCAAAATTGCGGACGGCCGGTGAAACGTCGCCCGCGCCCTGACTATCCATCAGTAAGAGGCAAGCCGGCGCAGAGCGAGAACTATATCCGAAGTCTGAGGCAGGACATAGTCCTCGAGCGGCGGCGAATACGGCAGTGGAACGTCGGCGGCTGTTACCCTCAGCACGGGCGCATCGAGCCACTCGAATGCTGTCTCGTTGATTCGCGCCGTGATTTCTCCGGCCATCCCCCCGGTTCGGGTGTCCTCGTGCACGATCAGGACCCGGTTCGTTTTCTTCACCGTGGCGATAATGGCGTCATCGTCCATTGGCAGCAGCGTGCGGAGATCGATCACCTCTACCGATAAACCGTCCTCTTTCTCGACCTGCTCGGCGGCCTCGAGCGCTTTCCATACGGTGGCGGCGTAAGTGATGATCGAGACGTCTGTCCCTTCCCTGGCAGTTCGCGCCTTGCCGATGGGAACGACATGATCTCCCGCGGGCATGGTCTCCTTGATCCGCCGGTAGAGATACTTGTGCTCGAAGTAGAGCACGCAGTCCTCGTCCCGGATCGCCGACTTCATGAGACCCTTCGCGTCCGCCGCGGTGGCCGGATACACGATCTTGAGCCCCGGCGTATGGAGAAACGCCGCTTCCGGATTCTGCGAGTGAAATGGCCCTCCGCGGACATAGCCGCCGCTCGGCCCGCGCACGACCATCGGGCACGGCAGCATCGCTCGATAACGCGCCGTCGCGACGTAGTTGGTGAGGATGCTGTACCCGCTCGAGAGAAAGTCTATGAACTGCATCTCGCATACAGGCCGCATTCCCATGTGGGCGGCGCCGGCAGCCGCGCCGATGATCGCTGTCTCGGAGATCGGCGTGTCGATCACCCGCTGCTCGCCGTATTTCGCCTGCAACCCCTCGGTCACCTTGAACGCGCCCCCGTAGGTGCCGATGTCCTCGCCGAGACAGAACACGCTCTCGTCGCGCTCCATCTCCTCGAAGAGAGCCTCGCGAATGGCCTCGAGGTAGGTGATCTCAGACATCGTGCGTCCCCCAGCTCGATGGCCGCTCGTGGACCTCGACCGCCGACTTGATTCCTTCCCGGAACCAGAGCGGTTGCTCGACCGGCGGGTCGGCGTAAATGCCGACGAGCGCATCGGTCGGCTCGGGCATCGGCGATGCCTCAGCGGCGTCGGTTGCGGTGTCGATCTCTTCCACCACGCGCTTGTCCACCGCGGTGATCTCGCTCTCGTCGAAGCCATCCGCGCGCAGCCTGGCTATGTATCTGTCAATCGGGTCATTCTCGCTCGCCCACTTGTCTATCTCGCCGGCGGGCACATAGGACTGATTGTCATGCTCGGCGTGGCCTTTCCGCCGGTAGGTCATGAGCTCGACGAGGGTGACGCCGCCGCCGGCACGAGCGCGATCCACCGCGCGCTTCGTCGCTTCATAGGTCGCGATGACGTCGTTGCCGTCCGCCTGCTCGCCCGCAATTCCGTAGCCGATCGCCTTGTCCACCATCTGCTTTGCTGCCGTCTGCTTTCTGAGCGGAGTCGAGTACGCGTACCCATTGTTCTCGACCACCACCACGAGGGGACAGCGCTGCACCGCGGCGAAGTTGATCCCCTCGTGAAATGCGCCCGTCGACGTCGCGCCGTCACCGACGTACACGAGCCCGACCCGGTCCTCCTTGCGCATCTTGAACGACAGGGTGACCCCCGCCATCACCGGGACCATGTCGCCCAGGTGCGAGATCTGGCCGATGAACCCTCTCACCAGGTCCCCATAGTGGATGTTCAGCTCGCGGCCGCGGGTCGGTGAATCACCCTTTGCCATGTACTGCTTGATGATCTCGTCCGGCCGCGCGCCCTGCACCAGCATCGACCCGAGATTCCGGATGAGCGGCGAGAGTATGTCGCCTTTCTTCCGGTCGAGCGCGTACGCGCTCCCGACCGCATCAGCTTCCTGACCCAGTGAGCGAAAGAGGCCGCCGACGACTTTCGTCTGACGGTACAGATTCACCAGCCGCTCCTCGAGCGCGCGGGTGAGCCGCATGTAGTAGTAAAGCTCGAGCTTCTGTTCGCGTGAGAGCCCGGGGACGGGGGTGGCTCCGCCCCGCGTTTTCGCCGGGCCCGGGTTGGCCGCGCCGGAGCGTGCCACGCTAGTACGCCGCTTCTATGCGGTGGCTCGGGTCGCCGGTCCGGTGGAGCTCGACAAAAAACTTCTTCGCGTTCCGGTCGAGTCGGCTCTCACCCATCTGATCGGTCGCGATCTCGACGAAGGTGTAGTGGCCACCCTCTTTTTTCGCGCTGAGGCTGAGAGTGCCGAGCGAGCCCGAGAATGTCCGCGAGCGCGCCGTATGCCCGGTGCGCTCGAGATCGATCTCGGGGAAAAACCGGTCGGCGATGCGCAGGACCTCGACTGGAACCATCTGTGTTCGAAAAAAATGGCGCATCGCTCAGTTGCCCGGCTCGGTCGCGGGGTTGACCATCTGCGTCCAGTCCACACGCTCGAGGCGTAGCTGCGGGCCTTTCTCCCGGCGAAACTGGATCGCCGCCGCCCAGTCACCGCTCGTCGCGAAAAACAGACGCCCCGAATAGGTGCCGAGCTCTTTTTCCTTCTTGAAGCCGTCGTCGGTGTTCGCGCCGTCCTGGCTGCTGGCGAATATTCTCCCCTCTCCTCCCTCGATCGGCTGGCCTGTCTTCTTGTCCTGAACGACGACTCGGAACGGTATCGGCTCGAGCGCGCGAGGTGGTACCGGGTCCATCGTGACCCGGAACGCGTAGCTGTCAGACCAGAGACGAAGCTCTTTCGCCTTGGGATTCGGTCCGCAGCCAACGATGGAGGCGCTGAACAACCCCGCCAGGACGAGCCGCGCGGCGCTCACGCGTAGTACTCCAGCCCGAGGTGCGTGATCTGATCTTCTCCCATGAGGTGGCGGAGCGTGTTCTTGAGCTTGGTCTGCTGGATGAAGAGGTCGTGCTCCGGCTGCAGCCCGGGTGCCGCCATCGGGCTCTTGTAGTAGAACGATAGCCATTCCTGGATCCCTTTCATTCCAGCCCGGTGTGCGAAATCGGAGAACAGAGCAAGGTCGAGCACGATCGGCGCGGCGAGAATGGAGTCACGACACAGAAAATTGATCTTGATCTGCATCGGGTAGTTCATCCACCCCACGATGTCGATGTTGTCCCAGCCTTCCTTGTTGTCACCGCGCGGCGGGTAATAGTTGATGCGGACGACGTGGGAGAAATCCTTGTACAGATCGGGATAGAGCTCGGGCTGAAGAATCGTGTGCAAAACGCTGAGCTTGGATTCCTCTTTGGTCTTGAACGACTGGGGATCGTCGAGCACCTCGCCATCCCTGTTTCCCAGGATGTTGGTGGAGTACCAGCCGGCGAGTCCGAGCATCCTTGCCTTGAGGCCGGGGGCGATCACCGTCTTCATCCACGTCTGGCCGGTCTTGAAATCCTTGCCCGAGATCGGCACGCCGCGTTCCTGCGCCAGCTTGAGCAGTGCCGGCATGTCGACGCTCAGATTCGGGGCTCCGTTGCAGAACGGCACGCCTTCCATGATCGCCGCATATGCGTAGAGCATCGACGGAGCGATGGCATCGTCGTTCTTCTCCATCGCCTTCTCGAATTGCTCGATTGTCGCGTGCTGCGGCCCCGCCTTGATGAAGATCTCCGTCGACGCGCACCAGACGATCACGATCCGGTCGCACTTGTTCTTCGACTTGAAGTCGCGAATGTCCTGCCGCAGCTGCTCCGCCAGATCGCGCTTGGTTTTCCCTTTCTTGACGTTGGTGCCGTTGATGCGCGTGACGTACTTGTTGTCGAATACCGCGGGCATCGGCTTGATCCCCTGCAGAAACGCGGAGACTCTTTCGAGATCCTTTTCCTCCAGCACCCCTGCCTTTTTCGCCGCCGTAAGCGCGTCGTCGGGAATGGGATCCCAGGCACCGAACACGATGTCGTCGAGCGACGCCAGCGGAACGAAATCCTTGATCAGCGGGGAGCGGTTCTCCGTTCTCTTGCCCAGCCGTATAGTCGCCATCTGCGTCAGCGATCCAATGGGCTTTGAATGGCCGCGGCGAATGCTTTCGACGCCGGCCATGAAGGTCGTCGCGACGGCGCCGAGGCCTGGCGTGATGATGCCGAGGCGCCCTTTGGCGGGCGCTATCGATTTAGGGGCGTCAAAGGACGATCTGCCCAATTATGTCTCCATCTGAGTTTAGGATTGTGCCCGGCGCGTCGCTGGGATTGGCGCTGTCTTGGGGGGCGCAGGCGGGTCGCTCACCATGCGGATTGGCTTGGCGTCGCGCTCGAGGGTCGCGCGATAGACGAAGGCGATTCGCTGAATCGCGGTGATCCAGGCGGTGACCGTCAGGAGCACGATGATCGCCATCAGGACCCAGCCATTCCAGAAAAGCCCGAACAATGCCTGGGGCGCGGAAAGCAATATGATCCGCTCCGGCCGCTGCATCAGACCTACCTTCGCGTCGATTCCCAGCGCCTCGGCGCGAGCCCGCGTGTACGAAATGAGAAACGTTCCGACGATACAGGCGAGACAGACCACGACCATGTATGTATTCTGGTGGACGGCGTTCGTCGCGTAGAACACGGTCAGGCCGCCCATCAGTGCGCCGTCCGCCACCCGGTCGAGCGTCGAGTCGTAGAAGGCGCCGAAAACCGTCGAGCGTCCGCTCCGCCTCGCTACTTCTCCATCGAGGACATCGAAGAAAGCGGTGGATGCCATCAGCCATCCCGCGATCATTATGTGTCCGCTTCCGTAGACGATGCCCGCGACCACGGTGAGGACCGTCCCCACCGTTGTAATGGTGTTGGGACTTACGTGGTGCTTAGACAGGAAACCGACGACCGGGTCGATGGCCCGCAAGGCCCCTGCTTTGAAGAAATCGCTCGGATTGGGCATTCAGCTGGCCGGCGTGAGCTGAGTCAGCCGGGGGTCGGTTCCTCTCGCAGATGGGAAGGCAAAACGGGCCGCCGTGAAGCCACGACGACCCGTAAAATTAAGCCTTCCGACCGGAATAGGCTATTGGGAGCGGCCAGGACGGCCAAGACACATGTATGTCAGGGCAGGCGCCATTCGTACATCGAGGAAAGCGTCACGCTGTTCTTGGTGTAGGTGCGCGTGCCGTCAACCGTGACCGCGCGGAGGTTCACCGTCGAGCCGGCGGCGACGCCGGCGACCGGGATGTGCTCAACGCTGTTCGAGCCGACCTGCTTGACGAAAATGTCGCTGCTTCCGCTCACGACATAGACGTTGACCGCCTGACTCAGGTTGTTGGTGAGGTGAATGGCGACATCAGCGGCTGGCTGTGGGCCAGTTCGCACTTCGACCTGCCGGCCGCCGCCACACGCCGTTAGCACGAGCATGGACAGTGAGGCCATGAGAATTCGCATCGATTTCCTCCAGGAAATGCTGATTGAATTTGAATCGGCCACGAGTGCTGCAAGAGACATGCGAGGCCGGATAACGCTCGCGCGCTGGATACCTGAACCTGCCTACCTGTAGATCAGGTACTGTCGCGTCTTCTCACGGAAAGCGTAGGCCGCCCTGTACTCCCGGTCGATGAGCGCGTCCGGATCCTCGCCCCTCAACAGGGCTTCGCGCACGGAGGGCGAACCGAAGCGCAGATCGAACGCGTTGTTCCGGATCGTGAGCTTGTCACCCGCCGTTTTCCTGATCGCCCAAAGGAGACTTGCGCCGACTCTGGCCGACTGCACGGCGCTGCGATTGATGATCGTGATGCTGATTCCCGGAATACTCTGGCCGCCGTACTTCCGGTCGCCCGGGTTCACTGGAGTGAACGGCTCGACGAAGAATCGGACCCCGGGGATCTCGCGCTCCCGGAGAATCGCCACTGTCGCAGCGGCGTTGAGCCACGGCGCGCCGAGACGCTGAAACGCCGTCGGTGTGCCGCGTCCCACCGAGAGGTTCGTCGCCTCGAAGGCGACCAGGCCCGGATAGAGGATCGCGCTTTTCAGATCGGGCATGTTCGGGGACGGTTTGACCCAGGGTAGTCCGGTCAGGTCGAACCAGACATCACGGCGCCACCGCTGCATCGGCACCACGCGCAGGTCGGCCCGGATCTTCAGCTCCTCGTTGAAGTAGCGGGCCAGCTCGCCCATGGTCATTCCGTGACGCAGCGGCATGGGATACAGCGCATAGGCCTGCCCCGGTCGTCCCGGCGCCGGGTCATTGGGGTTGGCGAGCGCGCTGTCGAGCACCGGGCCTTCGATGATGTACCCCGTGATCGGATTCGGCCGGTCGAGCACGATGATCTGCTTCTGCAGACGCGCCGCAGTGCGCATCGTATAGATCATGAGGCCGACGTAGGTCCAGGTCCGGGTGCCGATGTCCTGGAGGTCGAACACGATCGCATCGAGACCCGCGACGAGGCTGTCAGGCGGCGCCATCGTCTGCGTCCCGTACAGCGAGTACACCGGCAGCCCGCTCTTCTGATCGACGGTGTTCGGAACCGCGGTGTCCTCGGTCCCGCGCAGCCCATGCTCGGGCGAAAAAAGCTGCGTCAGTCGAACTCCGGCATCACGGGCTTTCCTGCCGCGCAGGAGGTCGATATCCGACTCGCGCTTTTCGTTGATGCCCGTGTTGTTGGTGATGAGACCGATTCGCTTGCCGCGAATGAGATGAATGCTGTCGTTGAGCAAAACCGTGATTCCCGGCCGCACCTTTGCCTCGGCCAGCTCCGAGGTCGGGTCGAGGGGCTTGTTGGTGACTACACATCCCGCCAGGAGGATGAATGGCACTGCGAGCAGACGGGAGTATCGCATCATCTGGAATTGTCCGGTAAGTTGTTGTCGGTTCTACCGCATGATAGCGTGCTGCGTTCCTAATTGCGCGACCAGAGGCGAACATAGCAAACGTCTTGCCTGACCACCGCCAATCCCCGCTCACATGATGCTGACTGCGATCGACTGGGCCATTGTCGCCGCCTATTTCATCCTCTCGATAGGCATCGGCCTCTACTTCACCAAGCGCGGTGGAGAGAGTCTCGACGAGTATTTCCTCTCCGGCCGGAAAGTAACCTGGTGGCTCGCCGGCGCATCGATGGTCGCGACGACATTTGCCGCCGATACGCCACTGGTGGTCACCGGACTCGTGGCAAGAAACGGAGTCGCAGGAAACTGGCTTTGGTGGAACATGCTGATGAGCGGCATGCTCACGGTGTTTTTCTTCGCGCGGCTGTGGCGGCGCGCCAACGTCATGACCGACGTGGAGTTCGCCGAGATTCGATATAGCGGAACTCCGGCGGCGGCGCTGCGCGGCTTTCGCGCCCTCTACCTCGCCCTGCCGATCAATCTGATCATCCTCGGCTGGGTGACGCGGGCGATGATCAAGGTGCTTACGATTTCCCTCGGCCTGCGGGACGTCAGCTTCCTCGGCATCGGCATTTCCGGCGAGATCATCGCCGTGGGAATCTGCTTCGTCATCACCCTCGCCTACTCGGCGGGCGCCGGTATGTGGGCGGTTCTCTGGACCGATCTCGTGCAGTTCATAATCATGATGTCGGCAGTCATCATTCTCGCGGTGTATGCGGTCGATGCCGTCGGCGGCATGGACGCCCTCAAGGCCGGGCTCGCGACGCGTTTCGGGAGCGCGGACGCGGCGCTTTCGGTCCTTCCGGTGAGAATGACCGACAACGGGATCGAGGCGTACGCCTGGATGCCGCTGCTGGCGCTGGCGGTGTTCCTGTCGGTCCAGTGGTGGGCGGCCTGGTATCCCGGCGCGGAGCCTGGCGGCGGCGGCTACGTCGCGCAACGAATCTTTTCGGCCAAAACAGAGCGGGACGGCGTGCTGGCAACCCTCTTCTTCAACCTCGCCCACTACGCGATCAGGCCGTGGCCGTGGATAATCACCGGACTGTGCACGGTCGTCCTTTATCCGGACGGAATCGGTCCAACCGGCGATCGCGAAGCCGCGTACGTGCAGGCGTTCGTCGATGTCCTGCCATCGCCCTGGAGAGGGCTGATGATGGCCGGCTTCGCCGCGGCATACATGTCGACAGTGGCAACGCAGCTCAATTGGGGCGCATCCTACCTCGTCAACGATTTCTATCGACGCTTCATTAACCGCACTGCGGGCGACAAGCATTACGTCGCCGTCGGACGATGGGCGACGGTGTTCCTCTTCTTCGCGTCGATCTTCGTGACGATGCAGCTCCAGACCGTCGAGGGTGCGTGGAAGTTCCTGCTTGCCCTGGGCGCGGGGACCGGACTCGTGCTCATTCTGAGATGGTACTGGTGGCGGATCAACGCCTGGAGCGAGATCAGCTCGATGATCGCCTCCTTCGTCGTCTCGGTGACGATGATCACCGTCATCAAGGGTCGATTCCCCGAGGGTGACCTGCGTGCCGACGCCTGGGTAATGCTCACCACGGTCGCGATCAGTACCGTCGTCTGGGTGTCGGTGACGTACATGACCAAGCCGGAGTCGGATGCGGTACTAGAGCGCTTCTACCGTCGCGTCAGGCCGGGGGGCCCCGGCTGGGCCCGAATCTCCGAAAAAGCGGGCTTCGGCCGCGAGAGCATTCCGGGAGGAGCTCTCGCCTGGACCAACTGGATCGCCGGGATCGTCGCAGTGTACTCATCATTGTTCGGAATCGGGAAGCTCGTGCTCGGGGACGTGGCGGCGGGTCTGGGGCTACTCGTCCTCGCCATAGTTGCTTTTGCCTGGATCGCCAGGTCATTCCGTGAGGAGCCGGCGACACTACCCGGCATGGGCGGAACCACCTAAATTCAAGCAGGACCGGAGGATAAATGTCTGTTTCATCGCAGCCTGAAGTCGA
>JBGTEZ010000319.1:0-6082 GCA_041747535.1 Gemmatimonadaceae bacterium | reverse complement strand
TGTCTTTTTGGCTTTCGCCATCTCTAGTGCACCGTTGTGTGGTCGCCCTTGCCCGATGAATCATCGAGCCCCGTTCCTTCCAGTAGTCCGCGCAGATCGTCCAGCGCGATTCTGCCCTCGAACTGCAGCATCGCCCGCTCGATGATGTGCTCCAGCTCGACTCCGTTGATAGCGCCGGAACCCGTGAGTGAGAGCAAATGTCCCCACGCTTCAGGGGCGAACCGCCCCCGCTCGTGCGGTCCCATCACCCGGAAGGTGGTCTGTAGCGTAACGCGTTCGTCCATTGGTTATCCCGGCAGCCCTTGCTCGAGCCCCAGCTCGACTACCCTGGCTATGAGTTCCTGTCGTGACAGCCTTTCCGTGTCCAGCACCGCGTCGGCTGTCTCGTACGCCAGGCGACGCTTCTCATACAGCTCCCGGAGCCCCACCAGCGGGTCCCGCCCTGCCAGGAGAGGCCTCGTCTCGACCCTCCTGAGCCGCCTGGCGACCGTCTCAGGCGCCGCTCTAAGGTATATGATACGTGCTGCCCTGCGCAAAAGTTCAACGGAAGCCGTTTGGGTGATCCACCCCCCGCCCGGAGACAACACCATGCCGCCAGTGGTGCTCAGCTCGAGTGTAAGGGACGCCTCCAACGCTCTGAAATGCTCCTCCCCCCTGGTCTGGAATATCTCACGCACCGGTTTCCCTTCCCGCCGCTCTATCTCCGCATCGAAGTCCAGAAACGGCCTCGCCAGCGTCCTTGCCGCCCCGCGTCCGATGGTGGTCTTTCCGACGCCGGGAAGACCAACCAGCACGAGGTGCGGCGTTACGGACCTAACGGCCGGTCCTGGCACCAAGTGAGGCTATGTAGCCGTCGAAGTTCCGCCGCGTCTCGCCGAGCGAGTCGCCGCCGAACTTTTCCAGCAGCGCGCCGGCGACCACGAATGCTGTCATTGCCTCGGCGATCACCCCCATCGCTGGAACGGCGGTGACATCACTTCTCTCCGCCTGGGCCGACGCCGGCTGGCGGGATTGCATGTCGATCGTCGCCAGCGGCCGCATGAGAGTGCTGATCGGCTTCATCGCGACGCGGAGCACGAGCGGCTCGCCGGTGGTGATCCCACCCTCGAGACCACCGGCCCGGTTGCTCCGCCGGCGAACGCGGCCCGCCCTTGGGCGGCTTTCGTCGGCATCGATCTCGTCGTGAACTTCGGAGCCACGGAGGCGCGCGCATTCCACTCCGAGACCGATCTCCACTGCCTTTACCGCGGGGATGGACATCAGCGCAGCCGCGAGCCTTCCGTCGAGCTTTCTGTCCCAGGAGACGTGAGAGCCAAGCCCCACGGGCACGCCGTCGCAAACCACTTCGGCGATCCCCCCCAGCGTGTTGCCTTCGGCCTTGGCGGCGTCGATGCGCTCGATCATCGCGCGCTCGGCCTCGGGGTCCAGGGTTCGAAGCGCGGAGGGGTCTGCGGCAGCATTGAGGTCGGCCGGCAGGGAGAGCGGGCGCTTTGCGTCGACGCCTCCCAGATGAACGACGTGGCTGCCAAGGGTGATCCCGAATTCCCCGAGGAGCCGCCGGCAGATCGCACCGGCGGCAACGCGGGCGGTGGTTTCGCGCGCGGAGGCCCGCTCGAGGATGTCGCGCGCGTCCTCGCGATCGTACTTGAGCATGCCGGCCAGGTCAGCGTGTCCGGGACGGGGTCTCGTCACCGAACGCTTGCGCGCGGGATCGCCATCCCTCGGAGCGGGATCCATGACCTCCTGCCAGTTCTTCCAGTCGAGATTACGAATCAGCATCGCGATCGGAGAGCCGAGAGTGGCGCCCGCGCGCACACCGGAAAGAATTTCCGCCTGGTCGGATTCGATCTTCATCCTCCGGCCGCGGCCGTAGCCCTGCTGCCTGCGCGCGAGCTCGCGGTCGATGTCGGCCGCGAGCAAGGGCAGGCCCGCCACCATCCCTTCGAGTATGGAGACGAGCGCGGGACCGTGAGATTCGCCGGCGGTGGTGAATCGCAGCATGTGTCTGGAAAAAAGAAACGAGCCCGGCTTTTGACCGGGCTCGTGGTGTTACATGGAACGTAGTGCTGCGAGAGCTACGGACAGGTCGTGGTAAACGTATTCGGCAGCGTCGCGATGACAACCCCTCGCGCCGTCGCTCCGACCAGCACCAGCTGTCCGGTCGAGATTCGGTACGCCGCCTTGATCGGCCCGACGATCGGGTCCCGAATCGGTATCGACGACACGCGCTGGTAGCAGCGGCTGTCGAAGATCTCGATCAACGGCTCGGACGAAGCCGCGAACACCAGGCGGGTGTTGAGCGGGAACGAGTTCGGTCCGGTGTTGAGGGGATGGAAATCCAGACCGGCGTTGTTCACCGTGGTGGCGAGCGAGCCCTGCAACCTGAGCAAGGGGTTGAGAACGTAGGTGGAGTCGGCACGAATGGCGGACAGCGATCCATCGAAATTGATCGCGACGCCCTTGACCTGGGCGAAGCTGTTACCGATGAAGTCGGATACTGCGGTCGCGGGCGAGACGCCCATGTCGACCGACGGGATCGGCAACGGCTGCTCGACTCCGAGGGCATCGGGAGCCGTCATTCTGAATCCGCGATTGACATCAAACGCGATGGCTCGGCTGCCGAAGATGCTTCCACCTTCACCGAAGATCGCGCGCTGGAAGTTGCCTGAGTTACGGGCGAACGTGGTATCTCTGTATGCGAGCTCGGTCAGGCGCGCCGTGAACGAGTAGGACAGGTCGTTTGGCGGAGTACCGACCCTCTGCTTGAATGGAAGCAGCACGGTGGAATCGATACCGTTGGCGTCGAACCGAACTATTTCGAGCGAATCCGAGCGTCCCGCCGACTGACCCGAGGCGGGCTCCCAGAAATAGTGCGAGGTCCGGTAATCGGTCTTTCCCGCAACGGTTACACCGCGGGTGAGGTTCTCCCAGCGAATGGTACCGTTCAGGTTGGCGAACGGCGCCGTCTGTCCTTGCGTCGGAGTCGTGGTGTAGGCCATTACGACTTCGGTGCAGACACCACCGGCCTCGATACAAGTCGTGGCGGGGAACTGCGGGCGATCGCTGAAGTCGTAGCGGGTGCGCTGCTGGAAGGGCAGGCCGCTCGTCCCCGAGGTCACGGTGGTCACGCTGTACACAATGATGTTCGGCAATGCGTAGCGGAACACTTCGGCCCCATCAGCGCCGACGTTGAGATCGACGTAGCTGATGTCGGTTCCACCGGAGTTTGCGATCAGCACCGTATCGCCCATCGTGCCGTTGCGATCGCGCGGCCACGCGGCAAGTCCCCATGGTCTCGACCCGATGTTGATCGAGGACTTGAACGACGAGTCGCCGAGACTGAAGACTTCGAGCTGGTTGCGGGCGATGTTGGTAAGGTAGAGGCGGTCCTTGCCCGAGTGATAGAGCGCGTCCGCGACCTGGCCGCCCAATGGCAGCGCTCTCGTTACACCGGCCACGACTGTGACGGTGTCCACACGATCGATGCCGCTCTGCAGCTTGGCGTAAGCGCGCACCCCGTTCGAGTTGACCGCGAACACCTTGATGTAAGCCGTCGTCGGGAAGTTCGTGTAGGGCAGATTCATCAGGAACGTGTGCGGCAGGAACGTCAGCTGGCCGTTGGAAGCGAAGGTCTGCGTGTCATCGATGGCTCCGCCGACCGTACGGCGAACTTCATAACCGAGTGCCGAAATTCCGCTCGGGTCATCGGCTTCGACGTGGACGGTGTCGCCCACCTCGACCCGCAGGCCGTGGCCGCACTGGTTGTTGTACGTCTGATTTCCGACGCAGTAGGCGTTGACGACCGGCACCGAGTTGATCTGGGCGGCGGTCTGAATCGTGATCGTGATACTTGGGCCCACCGCGCGCTGTCCGAGAGAGTCTCTCAGGAATGGCGTGACGGTCAGGGTCCCGGGCGTCGCGTTAACCGGGATGTTGATGGTGTCCTGCATGGTTATCGAATCGCGTAGCGGGCTCGAGAAGAGCACGGAATCGGTGTAGACGACCGGACCGCTGGTGCTCAGTCCGAGCGAGAGAACCTTGAGCGCCGTCTTTCCCATCACGGTAACGAGGATCGACTTGCCAAGGACCGCCGAGCTTCCGGAGGTCGGGCTGAGGATTCTGACTTCAGGCGGCGGAACGTTGCCCGTCGCCATCAATAGTGTATCGACGCCGGAGGAGTTTCCTGCTCCGTCGAACGCCGTCGCGGTGATGATGACGGGGGTGCCGGCAGGAACCGACCGCGACGAGAACAGGGTGAATGGCAGCTGGAAATTCGTGACAGCGCTCGTGAACGTCGTATCGAAGGCCAACCCTACCGCCCCGATCGCTTGCACGCGGACGGTCTTCAGTCCGAGGTTGTCCGATGCCGTGGTCGTGAAAGCGATCACGGTGTCGGGACGCCCAGTGGCGGCGGTCAGCGTTACCCTGGGCGCAATGCGATCCCGCGTGCCATCGCTCGATGTCGAGTCGTTGCACGCGCCAAGGACCAGGGCAAACATTGCTGAGGCGGCGGCGTATCCTACGCCGCGCCGCAGCGCGGAAAGGTTATCTATGGACATCGAAGTCACCGTTAGCGGGTGGCTGGTGGAAGAGCTTGGGAGGAGCCGGGAAGCGGCGCGCCATCATCGATGATGTGGGGCGTCACGAGGATCAACAGATCCCGCTTCTCGTCGGAGGTGCGGGTCTGGCCGAACAGTCTGCCGATGATCGGCAGGTCTACGAGGAGCGGAATTCCGGACTTCGACTGCGACGTCTGGGTGACCGTCAGCCCGCCGATGACGGCAGTCTCGCCGTCTCCGACGAGGAGCTGGGTGTCACCGGCCTGCTTGCCGAAGATGTAGCCGGCGTCAGACGATGCCAGCTGTGCATCCGAATTCTCGGCGTGCAGCAGCAGCAGGATCTGGCGGTTGTTGGTGATGTGGGGCGTGACCGTCAGGATGATGCCGACCTGCTTCATCTGGACGGTGGCGCGGGGCTGTTGGGCTCCCCCGCCGGTACCGAGATTGGCGGTATTGGCATCCAGAACGCGGATCGGAATTTCCTGGCCGACCTGGATCGAAGCCTGGCGGTTGTCGAGCGTTACGATGCTCGGCTCCGCCTGAAGATCGGCGAGCCGGACTTCCTGCAATGCATCGAGGAAGCTGGTGAGCTGGAACTTGCCGAGGGCGGTCGAGAAGATGACGCTGAGCGCCGGGTTCGTCACACGCGAGTTTGCGTTGGCGATCGCCGACAGCGCGTTTCCGCCGAGCAGGATCTTGTCCCCATCGAATAGCTGTCCGCCGCCGAGCGCGTCGGGAACTCCGTCGCCGTTGGTGTCGACCGGCTGGAGTGTTGCTGGATCTGGACGCTTGACGAGCTGACTGAAGAACTGGTCGGTGCCGGTGCCCAGGTCGTAGGAAAGACCAATGTCTTCGATGTTCGTTCTATTGACGAAGATGATCTTTGCCTTGATTCCGACCTGCGGAGTGCGGACATCGAGGCTCTGCACATATTGTAGAACATCAGCGAGGCGCGAAGCGGTCTCGGTGATGATGAGTGTATTGGTGGTGCTGTCAGCCGCGACGAGTCCACGGGCGACGCATTGCGATCTCTGGTTGGCCTGGGACACGTTGCCGCTGCTCGGAACCTGCGCGTTGGCGAGGCAATCCTTCTGCAGCAGCTGCTGAATGGTCGGAACGAGCGCGCCGGCGCGGGCGTAGTTGATCGAGACGAGCTGGGTGACGAGCGGCTCGGACGCCTGGCGGTTCAGAATGTTGTTATAGCTGTCGACGGTAATGATGCCGGAGATCGCATCTTCCGAGGCGGCGAGTCCCTGACCCTGCAGAATCGCGCGCAGCGCGACGTCCCACGGCTGATTGCGGATCTCGGCGGTGACCGTTCCGGTTACATCCTTGCCGACGACGATCGTTCTGCCCGAGAAGCTGGCGAACGACGCGATCACGTCGCGGATGTCCGTTTCCTGGAAGGTTACCGTAATGGGCGGCTGCTGCGACTGCTGGACCTGCGAGAACAGCGCTACTGGCGCGACTGGCGCGGCGACGGCGCGGCGCTCGACGCGGACGGGCTCCGGCTCGGGCTCGAC
>JBGTEZ010000318.1:0-2683 GCA_041747535.1 Gemmatimonadaceae bacterium | reverse complement strand
GGCCGGCACAGACCCGCCCGGCTCCGCGGCCGCAGCCGCCGCCGCGCATTACGTCGCCGCTCGAGGAGTTCGGGCACAACATCGGCGACGACTACTTCCTGGTGAACTACACCAGGATGATCGCGTACTGGCAGAAGCTCGATCGGGAATCGGCTCGCATGTCGCTCCAGCGGATCGGTACGACCGCTGAGGGCCGGCCGATGTGGATGGCGATCATAACGTCTCCGGAAAATCATCGGCGTCTCGGGTTCTACCAGAGCATCGCGCGCCGTCTGGCGCTGGCCCACGACCTGAGTGACTCGGCCGCGCGGTCGCTGTCGTCCGTCGGAAAAGCTGTCGTCTGGATCGATGGCGGACTTCACGCAACGGAGGTGCTTGGCGCCCAGCAGCTGATTCAGACTGCGTACGAGCTGGTGAGCCGCGACGACCCGGAGACCCTGCGCTTTCTAAGAGACGACATCATCCTGCTCGTTCCGGCGAACCCCGACGGGCAGGAGCTCGTTTCCGACTGGTACATGAGGGAGCCCGACACCCTCAAGCGAACGACCGCGCGATTGCCGCGGCTCTATCACAAGTACATCGGCCACGACAACAACCGCGACTCGTACATGGCTTCACAGCCCGAGACGCAGGCAATGGACAGCGTGCTTTATCGCGCCTGGTTTCCGCAGATCGTCTACAACCATCACCAGACCGGGCCAGCCGGCACCGTGCTCTTCGCTCCGCCGTTCCGCGATCCATTCAACTACAACTTCGATCCGCTCATTCCGGTTGGGCTGGATCTGGTGGGCGCGGCGATGCACAACCGCTTTGTGGCGGAGGGGAAGCCGGGGGCGACGATGAGGGAGGGCGCCAACTACTCCACCTGGTGGAATGGTGGTCTGCGCACCACGGTTTATTTCCACAACATGGTTGGGCTCCTCACGGAAACGATCGGAAACCCTACGCCGTCCGAGATTCCACTTGTTCCTGAGAGACTTCTCCCGAAAGGCTCGCTGCCGATGCCGGTGCAGCCCCAGAAATGGCGATTCGCTCAGTCGCTTTCCTATGAGCTTGCGGCCAATCGGGCCGTGCTCGACGTCGCATCGAGATATCGCGAAACGTTCCTGTACAACATCTATCAGATGGGCCGGAACTCGATCCAGCGGGGGAGCACCGACTCCTGGACCGTTTCGCCAAGACGCGTGGCCGCGCTGCAGCTGGCAATACCCCGCGATACTGCGACGCGCGGGGGAGGGCCGCGGACCACGAGTCCGGCCGACCTGCTGAAATACGCCAGCATCATGCGGAATCGCTCCGAGCGAGATCCGCGAGGCTACATAATCTCTGCCGACCAGCGTGACTTTCTCACCGCCACCAAGTTCGCCAACGCGTTGATCAAGACGGGGATCGTCGTCCATCGCGCAACGGCGCCGTTCGCCGTCGCGGGCCGCTCGTACCCGGCGAATTCTCTTGTCGTGAGAACCGCGCAGGCGTTCCGGCCGCACATCATCGACATGTTCGAGCCGCAGGACCACCCGAACGACATCCCGTACCCGGGTGGGCCGCCAACCCCGCCCTACGACAATGCGGGCTGGACACTGGCCTATCAGATGGGCGTCGAGTTCGATCGCGTTCTCGAGCCGTTCAGCGGACCGTTCGTTCCGGTGACCGGATATGCGACGCCTCCCACCCGGAACGTCGCTCTCCGGGTTCCGGCATACGCGCTGAGCCACTCTCTCAACGATGCGTTCTCCGCGGTCAACCGCATTCTCGCGAGCGGCGGTGAAGTCCATTCGCTGACGGTGCCATTGATCACCAATGCGCGCACGTATCCCAGGGGAACGTTTTACATTCCCGCGCGACCCGCCGTCGTGCCCATCCTCGCCCGCATCGCGGCTGAAACGGGAGTCGGGTTCGACGCGCTTCCCGCCATTGTCGGCGCTGATTCCCTCCAGCGTCTGAGGCTGCCACGCATCGGCCTCTGGGACAGATACGGTGGAGTGATGACCGCCGGCTGGGCGCGATTCCTTCTCGAGAAGTTCGACTTCCCGTACGAGGTCGTCTATGCACCGGCGATCGATGCCGGCGCGCTCAACGAAAAGTTCGACGTCCTGATCTTGCCGGATGGCGCCTCGTTCTCCGACGGCAGCATCCCTCAGTCCAATCCGGTGAAGCCCGAGGACGTTCCTCCCGAATTTCGCGATCGCGTCGGTAGCATGACGACAGCGCGTACGGTTCCGCAGCTCAGGGCTTTCATGGAGGAGGGCGGCACCATTCTCGCGATTGGCTCTGCCACCGGTCTCGCGAGCGAGCTCGGACTCCCGATCGTCGATGCTCTCGTCGACAGCGGGAAGCCGCTGCCCAGGAGCCGGTTCTACGTTCCGGGATCGATACTCAGCATGAGGGTAGACACCACGGCGACGCTGGCGCAGGGACTTCCGGCCCTGACGGATGTCTACTTCGACAACTCTCCGGGGTTTCGCCTGCTCCCGGGTGCGGAGGAGGCCGGAATAAAACGGATCGGCTGGTTCGACACCGTTACGCCGCTCCGCAGCGGCTGGGCGTGGGGCCAAAGATTCCTCAACGGTGTAGCAGGAGTAGTTCAGGCGCCTGTGGGAAAGGGTATGCTCGTTCTATACGGCCCGGATCCATACTTCCGGTTCCAGCCCCACGGCACGTTCAAGCTGTTGTTCAACGGACT
>JBGTEZ010000317.1:0-17103 GCA_041747535.1 Gemmatimonadaceae bacterium | reverse complement strand
GTTCTCGATAACGTCGATCCGGAAACCATCGCCGCGCTGCTCGGACGGGTGCCTCTCGCGCGGACGTTGTTCATCGTCACGTCCAAGTCCGGCGGAACCGCTGAAACAATGGCGCAGTTCCTCATCGTCCACGAGCGGCTTCTCAGCGAAGGACTGGATGTCGCGCGGCACCTGGTTTTCGTGACCGACCCGAAAGCCGGCGCGCTGCGTCCCCTCGCTGAGCGACTTGGAGTTACGGCCCTCGACATTCCCGCCGACGTCGGCGGGCGGTTCAGCGTTCTGACGGCGGTGGGAACGCTGCCGGCCGCGCTGATCGGCGTTGATGTCAAGTCCCTGCTGGCGGGCGCGGAGCAGATGGCCGAGCGGTGCTCGGTTCCCGATCTGATGAAGAATCCCGCAGGGCTTTACGCGATACTCCAGTGGCTGGCGGATACGAAGGCGCGGAAGAGCATCGCGGTGTTCATGCCGTATTCGGATCCGCTTCGGGACTTCGCCGCGTGGTTCGTACAGCTGTGGGCCGAAAGCCTCGGAAAAATTCGTCCCGACGGCACCTCGGTTGGCTCGACGCCCGTTGCAGCGCTCGGGGCGACCGATCAGCACGCGCAGGTCCAGTTGTTCATGGAGGGTCCGGCGGACAAGACCGTGACTTTCGTGGCGGTCGACCACCGCGCAACCGACCTCGTGGTGCCGGCGGCGTTTCCCGACGTCGCGGAGCTCGGGTACCTTGGCGGGCACACGCTCGGCGAGCTCATCGACATCGAACAGCGGGCGACGGCCGGCGCACTGGCGCGGCGGGGGCGGCCCAACATGACCATTCGGCTCGAGCGAGTCGATGCGTCGCACGTGGGCCAGCTGATGATGTTCCTCGAGCTGGCGACGGCGTTTGCCGGCCAGCTATACGGAGTTGACGCGTTCAACCAGCCCGGAGTAGAGCTGGGGAAGCAGTTTGCTTATGCCTTGCTGGGCCGGCCGGGCGCGGACGCGGCGAAGAAGGAATGGGACTCACTCCCCGCCAGCGATCCGCGCTGGAGCGTTTGAGACCTTGCGACACGCCGACGAGGCAACGACTTTGCGAGTGTCATGCTAGACAATCCATTTGAGAAATCGGTAGCAGTGCTCGACGGACGCGTCGACGTCCGCGACGAGGCCGCAATCGCGTCACCGGCGATGGATAGACTCGTCCGCACGGCGGTCTTTGCCGATGGCGAGGAGAGAGACTACGCTCGCTGGCTGATCTGGGAGATCGGGCAGGCGGTTGGGGTGCAGCCCGCATCGATACACGATCTATACATGGCGCGCGGCCAGGGAAAGACCGGCGGGTTCACGGTCCCGGCCATGAACATTCGCGGTATGACGTACGACACCGCGCGCGCTCTTTTCCGGTCAGCGGTCAGGCTCAAGGTCGGCGCTCTGATCCTGGAGATCGCGCGCTCGGAGATCGCTTACACCGAGCAGCGTCCGGCGGAGTACGTGACTGTGATGCTCGCCGCCGCGTTGCGTGAGGGATTTCGCGGGCCGCTCTTCATCCAGGGCGATCATTTCCAGATCAACTCGAAAAAGTTCGCGGTCGATCCCGCCACGGAAGTGGCCGGAGTGAAGCAGCTGGTGAAGGAAGCGATCGCCGCCGGGTTCTACAACATCGATGTGGACACCTCGACACTCGTTGACCTGTCGAAGCCCACTCTTCCCGAGCAGCAGCGAACCAATTACGAGCAAGGGGTGGAGCTGGCACTGGCGGTGCGCGCGCTCGAGCCCAAGGGCGTCACCATTTCAATCGGTGGCGAGATCGGCGAAGTTGGGACGGAGAACTCGACGGTCGAAGAGCTGAGAGCGTATATGGACGGCTTCAACGCGACTCTGGAGAAGCGAGCTCCAGGTACCGTCGGCCTTTCAAAGATCAGCGTGCAGTCCGGAACCACACACGGTGGGGTCGTCCTGGCCGATGGCAGCATCGCGGATGTGAAGATCGACTTCGACACGCTGGCCACCCTCTCCCGGGTGGCAAGGGAAGAGTACGGTCTTTCAGGCGCGGTGCAGCACGGTGCATCCACGCTGCCCGATACCGCGTTCAACAATTTCCCGCGCACCGAGACGGCGGAGATACACCTGGCGACGAATTTCCAGACGATGCTCTACGACAACATTTCCGCCGAGCTTCGGAAGGAGATCTACGACTGGCTGCGCCTGAACGCGAAGGACGAGCGCAAGGCGTCGGACTCGGACGAGCAGTTCTTCTACAAGACGAGGAAGAAAGCGCTCGGTCCGTTCAAGAAGCGGTTCTGGGAGCTCCCGCGCGAAGTCAAGGAAAAGCTCTCGGCCGCCTACGAGGAGAAATTCAGCTTTCTCTTTACACAGCTGGCGGTGGTCAACACCGCTGACACGGTGCGTCGATTCGTCCGTCCGGTGACACAGCACAAGCCGCGGCCACATCCTGGTCTCGCGGCGGTCGAGGCTGCTCCCGACGACGCCGACCTGAGTGACTGAAGCTTCGGGCAAACCCGGGGTGGAGGCCATCGCGATCGTTCGTGAGGTCGTCCGGAGGTCCGGTCATGAGATCCGGAACGCCCTCAACGGGGTTTCGGTGAACGTCGAGGTGGTGAAGAGCAGGAAAGGCCGCGAAGGCGCCGCGGGAGAAGTCGCCTCATTCGCGGATCGTGCCTCGACTGACGTGGGGAGGGCAACGGCGTTTACGAACGGTGTGCTGGCCCTGTTCGATGCCGTTCTGGCGGCGGCGTCCAAAGGCACTCTCAAAGCATCCCGGCATGGCGATGCAAGTGAAATAGAGCTAATGATTTATGGAGACCGGGGGCCGGTGTTCGTATCCGATATCGCACCGCTCGCCGAAGCCGTAAACATGAGAGTGGAGCAGAAGGGCCAGTCGGTTATATTAAGAGTCTTGCCCGAGGATAAGAGCCATTCCAAAATCTGAGAAACCGCACGCCCGAATCCTGATAGCGGACGACGACCGCTCCATCACGGAAGGGTTGAGCGCGATCCTCCGCGACGAAGGCTACGAAGTCGCGGTGGCTGTCGACGGCCAGAAAGCGCTCGACCAGCTCGGAGCGGAGAGCTATGGCGTGGTGCTCGCCGATCTCAAGATGCCGAAGATGGACGGCCTTGCCCTGCTGAAGGAGCTGCAGCTGCGCGCCATCCCCACGGAGTGCATCATCGTTACCGGACAGGCCACGGTCGATTCCGCCGTCCAGGCGATGCGCGAGGGCGCGTACGATTACGTCGAGAAGCCTCTCACGGCCGACAAGCTGAATCGCCTCAAAGCGCTGATCCCGAAGGCGCTGGAAAAGTTCAACGTCCAGCAGAAGAACCGCGAGCTGTCCTCGAAGCTGGAAGGACTCACGCATTACGGTGAGCTGACCGGTCAATCGGATGAGATGCGCTCGGTGTACCAGATCATCGAGGCAGTCGCTCCGTCTTCCGCGAGCGTACTCATCCTCGGCGAATCCGGAACGGGAAAGGAGCTGGTTGCGCGCGCGGTCCACGCGAAGAGCGAGAGATCGAAGGGGCCGTTCTTCGCGCTGAATTGCGCCGCCTTGCCCAAGGACATTCTCGAGAACGAGCTGTTCGGCCACGAGAAGGGCGCGTTCACGGGATCAACCAACGAGAAGCCGGGCGCGTTCGAAATGGCGGACGGGGGAACGATCTTTCTCGACGAAGTCGCGGAGATGCCGACCGATATCCAGGTCAAGCTCCTGCGGGCGATCGAGACGAGGAGCATTCGCAGGCTTGGGGGAAAGAAGGAGATCAGTGTCGACATTCGCATTCTCGCCGCGACCAATCGCGATCTGCAGAAAGCGCTTTCCGAGAACGAGTTGAGAGAGGATCTCTACTACCGCCTGGCGGTCGTGGAGCTGTTTCTCCCGCCGCTCCGCGAGAGAATCGGCGACATCAAGCTCCTCGCCAATGAATTCCTGGCGCGCTTCGGACAACAGAACGGAAAGACTCTCACCGGGTTCGATGATGCCGCCTGGGACTGGATCATCTCCTACAACTGGCCAGGCAACGTTCGCGAGCTCAAGAACGCCGTCGAGCGGGCGGTGATCATGGGACACGGGGAAAAGATCAAGGCAGCCGACATCATGCCGCGCCACCTGCGGCGTGGTAGCGAGACCCCGCCGGCCATCACGCTGCAGCCGGGTGCGACGCTCGCCGAAACCCGGCGTCAGCTAGTGCTGAGAGCGTTGGCGTCAACCAACGGCGACTACGCCCGCGCCGCCACGATCGTGGGGATGTCGCCGGCGGATGTGCGCGCGGAGATTGCGTCGCTGCTCAACGGCAACGGCACTCCGGCGAAGGCGCCGGCAAAGGCCGCCGCTGCTCCGACCAAATCCAAATCGAAGAAGCGATAACCAATTCGGAGGAAAGATGGACGATTACGAGTGGTACGACGACGAGCCTTACAGGGAGCCGTACGTCATCGTCGAGCGGCGGGAGGCAGGCGTCGGACCGCTGCTCCTCGGTCTCGCGCTGGGCGCGGGCATAGCGCTGCTCCTCGCGCCGCAATCGGGTGAAGAGACGCGGCAGAGCATTGCGCGCCGCGCGAAGCGCGCCCAGGAGGCCGCTCAGGATCTGGTGGAGGACATGAGCGGAGTCGTAGCCGAGAAGCTCGGCGACGTTCGCGACCGCGTCGGCGACACGATCGATGCGACCTTCGATGCGGTTGAGGCCAGGAAGCGCCAGGTGGCCAGGGGCTTCGATGCGGGTCGCGCCGCGGCGAGACAGACGCGCGGTGATCTCGAGAGCCGCATCGCCGAGAAAAAAGCGGCCTACAAAGACGCCTAGTGGCTGAGCGCGGGCTCCCGGCCCGGCTCGGCTGGCTCCTTCGCGATTACGCGAAGCGCGTCTGGGACAACAGCGGAGAGGACAACGTGCTGTTCATGGCGGGTGGGATCGCGTTCAACATCCTGCTCGCCGTCGTCCCGTTCTTCCTCCTGCTGGCGACCGGCCTCGTCTACCTCCTCGATCGGTCGCCCGATACCACCTCAGCCGCAGTGATGGACATCGTCAACAAGTTCCTTCCGGCACAACCGGGCGGTGAGGGCGGGCCGGCGGCGAAGATCCTCAACGAGGTCATCAAGCGAAGCGGAGCGCTCGGACTGTGGAGCGCGATCGGATTTGTCTGGTTTTCGACGCGATTGTTCGGCTCGTTGCGCACCGTCCTTTGCCAGATCTTCGATATCGACTCGGACCGCGGCATCATCGCGGGAAAGATCTTCGATATCGAGATTACGCTGGTATCGAGCCTCCTCCTCGTCGCGTACGTCTCGCTCAGCGCCTATCTGGCGATCGCGACCTCACGGGGGGTCACGGTCCTCACCGAGTTCGGGTTGCGCAAGGACATCATGGGCAACCTCGAGTACAACGTCGGGCAATTGCTCGCTTTCATCTTTATCGCGGTGATGTTCTTTTCGCTCTACAAGTGGCTTCCAAACCGCAAGATCCGGTGGAAAACGGCCTTCATTGCCTCGATTTTCACCACGGTCATGCTTGAGGTGGCCAAACGGGTGTTTGGGGCCTACGCCCGATCTTTTAATCCGGGATCTTTCTACAGCGGCACGGTCGCTGCATTGGTATTGTTGGTGGTCTGGGTCTACTACGCCGCTTTGATCTTTTTGTTGGGCGGTGAGGTAGCGCAGGTGCATGAGCTTCGACGCGTGCGGAAACGCCAGCGCGAGGCATTTGAGGATTGAGTTTTTGGGGATGGCCGGCCTACGGCTAACACACTTTTTTGGGGAGGCGTCTCGTGCGCAAATTAGCAGCAGTGGCGGCCGTGCTGGCCGTAGTAGCAATCTCGGCCTGCAAGAAGACGGGCGAGGGCGAGTATCAGGTTGAGAAGCCGGTAGTTGGAACGGTGACCGACACGATCAACACGCCGTCGGTTGATGTCGGCAAGGATACCGTTGCGGTCACGGTTCCGACTGTCGATGTCAAGTCAGCTGGCGAGAACAAGAAGCGGTAACTCACATACTGGGCGCGTGCACCTCCGACGCGCAAAGTCGAAAGCCCCGTCAGAAATGGCGGGGCTTTTCGCATCGCATCGCTTATCGCGCTCAGGTATATTTCAGGTGCCCCAGGTCCCGGAGGGCGTAAGCCCGCTAACTCCGTCAGGACCCCGAAGGTAGCAGCGGCACGCGGTGTCTAACGTTGCTCCGTCAGGCCTGGGGTACTCCCGCCCGCTATGTCTCTCGCACTCGCCCGCAAATACCGCCCGAAGAGCTTCGCTGACGTAGCCGTCCAGTCGCACGTGTCCAACACCCTGCGCGGGGCAATCGCCAGGGAGCGCGTCGCGAACGGATACCTGCTCTGCGGGCCGCGAGGGGTCGGGAAGACCACGCTGGCGCGCGTGCTGGCGATGGCTCTCAACTGCGAGAACAAGCGCGACGACGGGGAACCCTGCGGCGGCTGCACATCATGCCAGCGCATCTGGAGCGGGTCATCGAGCCTCGACGTCGTCGAGATAGATGCCGCGTCGAACCGCGGGGTCGACGATGCGCGCGATCTACGTGAGCGGGCGATGTACGCTCCGTCGGGCGATGATCGATACAAGGTGTACATCGTCGACGAAGCTCACATGCTCACGCGCGAGGCGTGGAACGCCTTGCTCAAGATTCTCGAAGAGCCGCCGCCGCGGGTGGTGTTCGTTTTCGCGACGACCGAGCCGCAGAAAATCGCGCAGGCAGCCGCACCGGTGCTGAGCCGCCTGCAGCGGTTCGATCTCAAGCGGATCGGAATCGCGGACATCACGCGCCGCCTCGCCACAGTGCTCGGGAAGGAGGGCGTCGAAGCGTCCGACGATGCGCTGGCGATGATCGCGCGGGCCGCTGATGGGTCCATGCGTGACGCGCTGAGCCTCACCGATCAGGTCATCTCGATCGGTGAAGGCGCAATGACCGCGGAGCGAGTGCGCGAAGCCCTGGGTCTCGTGCCGGAAGAGGAGTTTCTCGCGATCCTGGACATCATCGGCAGCAGGAAGGCCGGAGAGATTTTCCCGGCTGTCGGCAGACTGGCCGATGCCGGCGTCGACTTTGGAGTCTTTCTTTCCGGATTCGCGGATGTCCTTCGGGCACAGCTGACGCTCGTTCTGAACGGGAAAGCGGACGGCGTGTCAGCCGCGGCGGTGACGGCGCTGCGTCAACGCAAGGATCTCTTCACCGCCGGTGACCTGCTCCGAATGCTCGGCGCGGTCAACACGCTCGAGCCGACGTTTCGCAAAAGCGGTCAGCAACAGCTGCTGATCGAGATGCTGCTGGTGAGAATGGCGCTCCTCGATCGCACGATCGATCTTCAGGACGTGCTCAAGGAGCTGGGCGGGGTACCTGTTTCGAAGGGCGAGGGAAGCGATGCTACGGGCGGCTCGGGCCGGGTGTTGTCACCTTCGCCGGCCGTCGCCAGAACGGCTCAGCGTCCGACGCCACCGACTCGCCCGGGCTATCCACCGCAGCTCGCTACCCCCAATGCCCTGCCGATCCCCGACGCCGCGGGTAAGGGCCAGCTGCAGGAGATGAAGAAGGCGATGGACGCGACGGCACAGGATTCGAATAGGAGTCGCATGACCCCGGAGGCGCTCAAGGAAGAGCGCATCGGGATGTTGCGCCGCAAAGATCCCGCGCTTGGCGCGGCGATCGATGAGCTCGACCTCGAGCTCCTCGATTGATTCACATTATCACGACGGACTGATGGCTGATTTCAGCAAGATTTTCGAGCAGGCGCAGCAGATGCAGGCCCGAATGCAGCAAATGCAGTCGGAGCTGGAGAAGCAGACGGTAACCGCCGCCTCGGGCGGCGGGATGGTCACGGTGGAGGCTGATGGAAAGGGAACCATTACCCGGGTGAAGATCGACCCAGGCGTCGCCGATCCCAAGGATGTAGAGATGCTCGAGGACCTGGTCCTGGTCGCGGTCAACGAGGCCCAGAAGAAGGCCAGCGACCTCGCGAAAACCGAGATGTCCCGCCTCACCGGCGGCCTGAACCTGCCGTTCAAGCTGCCCTTTTAGCGTGGGAGCCATCGACGATCTGGCCTCCGAGCTGTCGAAACTGCCCGGCATCGGGCGGAAAACGGCGCTTCGGCTCACCTACCATCTGCTCAAGCAGTCCCCCGAGCAGAGCCAGCGTCTGGCGACGGCGCTGACCACGCTGGCCGAGAAGGTGAGGCCGTGTCCAAGGTGCTTCAACCTCACCGAGGAAGACCTGTGCTCGATTTGCCGTGACGCGCGCAGGGATGCGGCAGTCATCTGCGCAGTAGAAGAAGCTTCCGATATCGGCGCAATCGAGCGGTCTGGCGAGTTCCGGGGGATGTACCACGTCCTTGGGGGTCGCCTCTCACCACTCGATGGAATTGGCCCGGAGGATTTGACGATTCCTCAGCTGGAGACCCGCGTGTCTGCTGGAGTAGTTCGCGAAGTGATCATTGCCACCAATCCCAGCATCGAAGGGGAGAGCACCGCGCTGTACGTACAGCGCAAGCTCGCCCGCTATCCGCTCACCGTCTCGCGAATCGCCCGCGGCCTTCCCGTCGGCGGCGACCTCGAATACGCGGATGGCGTCACGATCGCCCAGGCGCTCACCGCGCGGAGGACAATGTCATGACCAATTTTCGCGCGCGCTACCTGGCGGTCGGATTTGTCGGCGGCGTCGCCGCCGGCTCCTTCGTGTGGAACCGCCTTCAGAACAATTGTCGTCGCGAGCTCTTCAGCCGGTCAGCTCTGAGACGGGTCGCGGCACTCGGTTACCTGCGCGCGCGCCCGAGCGTGAACACCGCGCGGATTCTCAAGGAGTACATCGCCTGGGAGCCGAAAGCGATCCTCCGGCAGCGCGGAGCGCGCATGCTCAAGACGCTCGAGACAACGCTATGACCGGGGGCAGATGACCGCCGGCAGTGCAAGCTGGTCATTCACGCCGGAGGATTTCAGCGCAATGACCGCTTCGCTGAAGCGCTTCCTGAGCGAAACCAACTCCATTTGCGCACTTTTGGTCGACCGATCAGGGCAGCTGGTGACGACGGTTGGCGACGCTGCCGGCATTGACACCACCGCGTTTGCTACGCTGACGGCAGCTGACTACAGCGCCAATGATCAGCTGGCCAAGCTGGTTGGCGAAAAGGATTTCGCGAGCCTGTTTCACCAAGGCGAGAAATCCATCTACGTCGCGGACATCGCGCGTCGCTGGATACTCGTTGTAATCTTCGATTCGCGCACGACCGTCGGGCTGGTCAGGCTGAGAATGAAGGCCGAGCTCGACGAGTTGACGCTGTTGGTCGATCGCGTATTTTCGCGTGGCCGAAACGGCGCCGCTCCTGCCGAGCGTTTGCTCGCTGGTGCGGACGACGAGATCGACAAACTCTTCAACAACTGAGGAAGAGCTTCACGTGTCGATGATCAACTACGCCTCGCGCGAGATCAACTGTAAGATCGTTTACTATGGTCCCGGGCTCGGCGGCAAAACAACGAACCTCGAGCACGTCTACGGCAAGGTGAAGCCGGAGACGAGAGGGAAGCTCATCTCTCTCGCCACCGAAACCGAACGGACTCTGTTCTTCGATTTTCTCCCCGTCGATCTGGGCACGATCCGTGGATTCAAGACCCGCTTTCACTTGTACACGGTACCCGGTCAGGTTTACTACAACGCCAGTCGCAAGCTGATTCTCAAGAACGTGGACGGCATTGTCTTCGTCGGCGATTCGCAGGCGGGGCGGATGGAAGCGAATCTCGAATCGATGCAGAATCTTTACGACAACATGTCCGAATACGGTTACGACCTCACGAAGATGCCGTTCGTGATTCAGTACAACAAACGGGATCTGCCGAACGCCGCTCCGATTCCGGAGCTGCAGGCGGCGCTCAATCCTGGCTGGGAAGTGGAGGACGCAACCAGGTTTCACGTCGCGCCCGATCCGTACCACGCCGGCGAGAACCTCGTCGAGCAGCTTTCGGGTGGAGAGTGGGTCGAGCGGGCGCCGTATTTCGAGGCAGTCGCCGTGCGCGGGGATGGAGTATTCGATACTCTCAAAGCCGTGAGCAAGCTCGTGTTGAAGGCGCTGGCGTAGCGAAGGAGGGCGGGTGAATCTCCCCAACACGATAACCGCCGGCCGCATTCTGGCAGCGCCTTTCATCGCCGCATTGCCTTTCATCGCCTCGCCGGGAGCGCGACTCACCGCGTTCGTGCTCTATGTGATAGCCGCCGTCACCGATTACATCGACGGAAGGCTTGCGCGGACGAGGAATCTGCAGACTGACCTCGGTCGATTGCTCGATCCGCTCGCCGACAAGCTGTTGCTGTTTGCTACTCTCGTCCCGATGTTCGTCCTGATGGCCCCCGCCAACGATCCGTTCGCGCCCAGCCGCGCCGATAGCGCCGATGCTACGCTCTTCCCGTTCCTGACGCCGCTCGGACCAATCGGACTGCCGTGGTGGGTGGTCGCCGTCGTCATCGGTCGTGAGGTATTCATGACTGTCTTTCGCCAGGCGGCGGCGCGCCGCGGTGTCGTCATTGCCGCGATCGGGCCGGCGAAATGGAAGACGGGTTTCCAGTGTACCTGGGTCGGCTCCGCATATTTCTGGTTTTTCGCCTCGACGCTCGCATCGGTGGAGGGCTGGACGGGGGCAGCCTGGCGCGCGTTCGCGTACTTCAACGGCATCGTCGGCTCCCTGACGATGGTCGCCGCTGTCGTGCTGACGGTCTACTCGCTCATCCTCTATTTGAGCAGATACACCAAGGTATTCGCTTTTTGACCCCTCCCCGGGTAGAGCTCATCACCATCGGTGACGAGCTCCTCCTCGGCTTCACCGTAGACACCAACTCCGCCTACATGTCTCGCGCGCTCGCCGCGCGCGGTATCGAGGTCGTGCGTCGCAGCACTGTCGGGGACGATGCGGAGCAGATTGCGAGCGCGGTGAAAGAGGCTCTCGACCGGACGGGGGCGGTGATCACCACCGGCGGACTCGGTCCGACCAGCGATGATCTGACCAAGCCCGCCATCGCCAGGATCTTCAATCGGGAGATGCGGCTCGACGACGCGATCGCATCGGAACTCGAGACTCGGTGGCGGGCACGGTTTCCGACGAGCGGGTACCCGCCCTCGAACCGTTCGCAGGCCGAAATCCCGGCCGGTGCGCGTATCCTGACCAACCGGCACGGCTCCGCCCCCGGGATCTGGCTGGAGGACGACCGCGGGCGCTGGGTTGCGATGCTTCCGGGCGTGCCCCGCGAAATGAAGGGCATGCTCGCGGACCAGCTGCTTCCCGCAATCGAAGAGCGCACGCCGGCCGGAACCACCACTGCGATCGTGTCCGGGACGTTGCGGACGACAGGAATCGCTGAGTCGGCCATCGCCGACCTGCTCGGCAAGGACTTTCTCGGTGGACCCGAAACCGCGCTGGGACAACTGGCGCTGGCGTACCTGCCCGGCGTGGCAGGAGTGGATCTCCGCGTGACCGCGCGTGGCATCGCGAAGGTGCAGGCGGAACAACTCGTGAGAGAGGCGGTCGCGAAGCTGCGGTCCGTGCTCGGCAAATACGCGTATGGTGAGGGCGACGCCGACCTTGCGGCGATCGTGCTGGAGAGATGCCGCGCACTCGGTCTTACTCTCGCCGTTGCCGAGAGCTGCACCGGGGGAATGCTCGGTGAGCGCATCACGAGCGTACCGGGCTCGAGTGACGTCTTCGTCGGCGGCGTGATCGCCTATCACGACGACGTCAAACGGGATTCGCTCGGCATACGCCAGGGCGACCTTGACACTTTTGGGGCCGTCAGCGAGAAGGTCGCGGGGCAGATGGCGACGGGCGTGCGCGAGAGGATGGGCGCCGATATCGGTGTTGCGATAACGGGAATTGCCGGCCCCGGCGGCGGTTCGGCGGACAAGCCCGTCGGTCTCGTCTGGATCGGCGTACATGGTTCCGAGCGGTCAACGCGACGCATCCACACCGGCGGAGACCGTGGAGAAATCCGGCAGCGCGCCGTTCAAGCCGCCCTGGATATGGTGCGTCGCACCCTTGAAACCGGTTAAATTCGACCCATGAAGAACCCGAGAAAGAAGGCGGCTCAAAGCGAGGTTCCGGAGCAGGACGTCATGGGATCGGAAGACGATTTCGCGCCGGGGGGAAACGCGCAGACGACTGGCGCCGATGGCCAGCCCCAGACGGACGATGCGGATTCCAGCGGACCGAATGCGGCCCCGGCGCTCGGCGGACCGGGAGAGGCCTTGTCCGACCTCGCGAGCGAGCGCGAGAAATACCTGCGCCTGGCGGCGGAGTACGACAACTACCGCAAGCGATCCGCCAGAGAGCGCTCGGACGCCGGCTCGCGCGCGCAGGCCGACCTGGTGCGCCAGATGGTTGAAGCGCTTGACGATCTCGCGCGGTTTGCGCACGTCGATCCCTCATCAACGGACGCCGAGACGATCGTGCAGGGTGTCGACATGGTCGAGAAAAAAATCATGAAGGCGCTCGGCTCGGCCGGGCTTCAGGTGATAAATCCGGTCGGCGAGACCTTCGATCCCGCTCTGCACGAGGCGGTAGCGACCGAGGCTACGTCGGCACGGGAGGACGACCACGTCGTCGCGCGCGTCTATCAACCCGGGTACGTTTTCAATACCCAGCTACTTCGCCCAGCGCGCGTCGTCGTGAAGCAGTGGAACGGCTGACCGTTCCAGCCGCCTGACACCAATGGCCCCGACGAAGGATTTCTATTCCGTCCTGGGCGTCAGCTCGACCGCGACGCAGGACGACATCAAGAAGGCATATCGGAAGCTCGCCAAGAAGTACCATCCGGATGCCAATGCCAGCGACCCGAAAGCCGCCGAGCGCTTCAAGGAGATCTCCGAAGCAAACAACGTCCTGGGGGATCAGGAAAAGCGAAAACAGTACGACGAAATGCGCCGGCTGGGTGCATTCGACGGCATCGGCGGGTTCGGCGGACGCTCATCGCGGCCAGGTGCTCGCCACGGAGCGCAGACGGGATTTCAGGACTTCGATATCGGCGGGCTCGGCGGACTGGGCGATCTCTTCAGCTCAATGTTCGGCGGCGGCGCGACCGGCCGGCAGAGCACGCGCAAATCGGGACCGGAGAAAGGCCAGAGCATCGAGGCTTCGCTGGACATTCCGTTTCGCACCGCTGCACGTGGCGGCAAGGTTCCGATCGAGCTCGAGGTCACGGAAGAATGCGTCACCTGCCACGGATCTGGCGCTGCCCCCGGGGCTCAGCTGAAGATCTGTCCGGAATGCGACGGCCGCGGATCGGTTTCGTTCGGGCAGGGCGGCTTTGCGGTGAATCGGCCTTGCCCAGTCTGCCTCGGGCGCGGCCAGGTGCCAACAGTGCCGTGCCCGACGTGTCGCGGCACCGGCGAAGTTCGAGCGCGGCGGAAGGTTCTGATCAACGTCCCGCCGGGAGTCGATACCGGCTCGAAGATTCGCCTCAAGGGCCAGGGCGGCAAGGGCTCGGCAAGCGGTCCGCCCGGCGACCTGATCATTACGTTCAACGTCCTGCCGGATCCGTTCTACCGGCGCGACGGGCTCGACGTCATCGCGACGATTCCGCTCAACATCGCGCAGGCAACGCTCGGGACCAAAATCAGCGTCAAGACGCTCGACGGAAAAAAAGTCGCCATCCGCATTCCGCCCGGCACACCCTCCGGGAAACGGCTGAGAGTAACAGGTCAGGGCATCGAGAAGGGCGGGAAGCGCGGAGACCTCATTGTCGAAGTCTCGATCTCCGTTCCGGCCAATCTCACCGAGGAGCAGGAGCGGATGATGAAGGAATTTGCCGAAGCCGGCGGACTCAAGTACTAGGTCAGGGCTGATTCCACTTGAGAATTGCGTCGATCGAGCCCACAGCAACCGAGTGATAGGTGGGCCGGGCGCGACGGTAGATGTTCGCCGCCATCGTGCGCCCCCACTCGGTCCTTGCGAGATCCGTATACAGCGGCGCGAGAAACTTGCGGCGACCCTGTGATGTGAGAAAACGCTCGAGCGCGGGAAATGCCGGCTCGTAGCGATTGGCGATCGCCTTTCTCAGCCACGCAAACAGGATCTCGCTGTTACCGCTCGATGAAAGCTTGAACGCCCCGTCGAGCTCGGCCATCCTTGCGGCGGAAATTGTGTCGGGCAGTGAGCGGAGGAAGTGCAGCCACTCGTGGGTCGACCAGCTGGCGGTGGTCGCCGCGGATACAGTTGCTCCCGCTTTCCAACTCTCGACTTGCCTCTCGACGGCCCGGAAGGCGTCGGAGCTGACGGGCGGGATGTTGGCGGGAATTCCGGGCTGATAGATCCATGTCGTCGGACTGATGCGCGCTTCCTCTCCGGTGCGGAACAGCTTTTCACGCATGTACGCGAGCATGATCTCCGAAGTCATCGGTTGGAGTGCGAACCGGTTGAAATAGTCGCGCAGCCACGCATCGAGGCGGTCGCGACCCACGACTGACTCGACAGTCTCGAGAAACGCGGAGCCCTTTTCGTACGCGATGTCGGTGAACCCCACGTCGGGATCGCGCGTGCTGAGATCGATATGGAGGCGAGTGTCGGGCGATTGCGGGCCGCCTGCTGCGTCAACCGCATCCTGCATTCCCTGGCGTCCGAGCTCCCGCAGCATGTCGGCGTACTGCTTCCCGCGCAGCGCCTCCATGATTCGCTTCTCGATGTAAGTGGTGAATCCCTCGTTCAGCCAGAAATCATCCCACGTCGCGTTGGTGACGAGGTTCCCCGACCACGAATGCGCCAGCTCGTGTGCGATCAGGCTCACCAGCGACCGATCACCGGCGAGAACCGTCGGGGTTGCGAAGGTGAGAGTTGGATTTTCCATCCCTCCGAACGGAAAGGAGGGGGGCAGCACCAGAATGTCGTAACGTCCCCACCGATAGGGCCCGTAGAGCCTCTCCGCCGTCTCGATCATACGGTCCACTTCCGCGAACTCAGAGGCGGCGCGGTCGACTACCGATGGCTCGGCGTAGACGCCGGTCTTCGTTCCGATCGGGCGAAATGCAATGTCTCCCACCGCGAGCGCGAAGAGGTAAGGTGGGATGCGCTTGTCCATGCGGAAGCGATAGACAGCGTGCCCCGCGGCGTCGCGCTCGGTTCCCACGCCCACATGGTCGGCGCTCATCACCGCGCGCATGCCAACCGGAACCCGGATGGCCGCGTCGTACGTCTGTCGGATGCCGGGACCGTCCTGTGTCGGTATCCAGGTGCGGGTGAGGATCGCCTGCCCCTGAGTGAACATGAATGGCAGCTTCTTCCCTGCGGTCTGCTCGGGCGAGAGCCACTGAACCGCGGCGGCCGCCGGTGATGTCTCGTACTCCACGACGATCACATCACCGCGCGGCAGCGCGATTGAAAGCGGAGCTCCGAGAAACTCCTTGCTCGATCCAATGCGGTAGCCGAGAGCGCTGCCCTGGGCATCGGTGATGCGCCTGATCGTGAGATCACGCACGTCGAGCACGATGCTGTCCGCGCCAGCTGCCCGCGCAACGGTGAGCCGTGCGGTTCCGGCCAGGCGCCGCGCCGCAAAATCAGGCGTCAGATCGAGCGAAACGTGGGTGACCCGCGCTTCTTCCGGCTGGGCGTACGAATGAGGGTCGGCTGCCAGCGGCTGTAACCCGGGCGTAGCGATCGACGGAGGGAGCGGCGCGCAGGCGCCAGCAAAAAGTGCAATGACGATCGCGGCAAATCTCATTGAGCGCATCGTATGTCCGTCGGTTGAAAGAGTGTTCAGGCCGCGAGCACCGGCAGGGCGGCACGCTTACCCATCGATTTCTCGATCACGCCTCCACCGAGAACACGCTGGCCGTCGTACAGAACCAGCGACTGTCCCGGTGTGATCGCCGAAACGGGCTCATCCAGCGCGAGCTCGATCGAGTCCCCGTCGACTTGCATGATCTGCGCCGATGCCAGCGGCGAGCGGTGCCGTACTCGAACGGAGACTTTGTCGCCAGCGGTGGGCGGCGAGGCAAGCCAGTTGATTTCGCGCGCAACGAGCCCGCTTCCCAGAAGCTCCTCACGGCTGCCGATCACGACTGCCCGCTCTTCGGGCCGTATGGCGACGACGTACATCGGTGTCGCGTACCCGCCGGGAACGCCGCGCCGCTGTCCGATCGTATAACGGGCGAAGCCATTGTGCTCGCCGACAACGGTGCCGCTCGACGTGACGATCGGCCCGCGCGACAGCGCCGGCGCGTCGGCCGGAAGCTTCTGCTCCAGAATGCGCGCGTAGTCGCCGTCCGGGACGAAGCAGATCTCCTGACTCTCCGCCTTTTCGGCGATCACTTCGAGGCCCATCTCGTGCGCGCGGCGGCGCGTAGCCGCCTTGTCGAGATCGCCGACGGGAAGCATCAGCCTCGTCAGGACCGATCGGTCGATTCCCCACAGGAAGTAGGTCTGGTCCTTGTTCTCGTCGAGCCCGCGCCGAAGCTCGCCGTCGGACACGCGGGCGTAGTGCCCCGTCGCTACCCAGCGAGCATCGATCGAGTCGGCCTTCTTCAGAAAATCCCTGAACTTCGTGAACGTGTTGCACCGCACGCACGGAATCGGCGTGCGGCCGCGTGAGTATTCGGAGACGAAGTTTTCGACGACGTCGTGTCCGAACCGCGTCTCGAGATTCAGGACATAGTGAGGAATTCCGAGCTGTTCGCAAACGCGCCGCGCATCGTTTACGGAATCGAGCGAGCAGCAGGGCCGGTCAGGTACATCCTCGCCATGACAGAACAACTTCATGGTGGCGCCGACGACGTCATATCCCTGCTCGACCAACATTCCCGCGGCGACCGAGGAATCGACCCCGCCCGACATCGCGACCAGAACGCGCTCCTTCTTCACGTCGCTTCCGCTGCGGCGAGGCGGCGCGCCTTGGCAACGAGGGCAGGGAACACTTCGAGCACGCGGTCGACGCAGGCTTCCGTCGTGAGAGCACCCAGACTCAGGCGTATTGCCGCGCTCGCGAGGTCGGGGCGGACGCCGAGCGCGGTGAGCACGTGCGATGGGCTGATGCTTCCGCTCTGGCAGGCCGATCCGCCCGACGCCGCGATTCCCTTGAGATCCAGCGCCATGAGGAGCGACTCGCTGTCGGTCCCGGGCACCGAGACGTTGAGAATGTGCGGCGCGCGCC
>JBGTEZ010000316.1:0-7967 GCA_041747535.1 Gemmatimonadaceae bacterium | reverse complement strand
CTCCCCCTAGTGAGCGTGTTCCTTGACCGGCACCTCTCGCATCATGTTCCGAATGGGAATGATCAAGAGCGCGAGGACGACCGCCGCGATCACCAGCGAGAGGGTCGTACGCTCGAAGAGAGCCGGCATCTGATCCAGCTTCTCCGGATCGACGTGACCGCCGACGAGGCCGCCGATCAGACTGCCGAGCCCCGATGCGGTAAACCAGATCCCCATCATCTGCCCGACGTACTGTCGCGGGGCAAGCTTGGTCATCGACGAGAGACCAACCGGCGAGAGACTGAGCTCACCGACGGTCTGAAAGAAGTAGCTGCCCACCAGCCACCACGGTGAGACGAGCGTGCCGGCTCCGCCCGAAACGACCGCACGGGCCGCGAAGATCATCAGGAAGAACCCGATCGCTGCCGTCCCGAGCCCGAGTGAGAATTTTCCAGGGCTCGAAAGATCCCGGTTGCGGCGGCCGAGCGCGATCCAGATGGCCGCGAATACCGGCGCGAGGAGAATCACGAAAAACGAGTTGACCGACTGAAACCAGGTCGCCGGTACCTCGAATCCGCCCATGGTGCGGTCGGTGAAATCACGCGCGAAAAGGTTGAGGGATGTTGGCGCCTGCTCGAACGCGCCCCAGAAGACGACCGCAAAAAGGAACAGCACGAAGATGACGCCGATGCGCTTCTTCTCATCGGACGACAGCCCACCGGCGACGAAGACGTAGAGGAAGAACAGCACCACCATCGCTAGCGTCACGTATACCATGTACTGGCCGATCACCTGTGGATCGAGCGTGATCGTGCCGATCGTCGTCAGCAGGAAGACGAGCGCAATGACGGCGAGGCCGACGGTCAGCGACATCTTGACCGTGCGCTCCCGACGCGCCTGCGCGACAGGGTCGGCCAGGCGTGTTGGCGACGTGCCTAGGCCCTGAAGGGTGCTGCCCCTTCTCACGGCGAAAAACACAAGGCCGAGAAACATTCCGAAGCCGGCGGCGCCGAAGCCCCAGTGCCAGCCAACCTTCTCGCCGAGCACACCGGTAATCAGCTGACCGGCGAAGGCACCGATGTTGATGCCCATGTAAAAGATCGAAAATCCGGCATCGCGGCGTGAGCCGCCTTCGGGATAGAGATCGCCGACGATCGCGGAAATGTTCGGCTTGAGGAGCCCGGTGCCCATGACGATGAGCACGAGACCCATGAAAAACGGAACCTTGCCGCCTCCGGGATCTGCCAGACCCGACAAGCCGATGGAGAGATGCCCGGCCGTGATGAGGCACGCACCGATGAAAATCGCACGCTGGAGACCGAGGAGCCGGTCGGCGACCCAGCCGCCGGGGAGCGACGCGAGATAGACACTGAACCCGTAGATGCCGACGATCGCCGAAGCCTGGCCGCGGTCAAATCCCCATCCGCCGTCAGCAAGCGCCGCCGCCATGAACAGCACCAGCAACGGACGGAGTCCGTAGTAGGAGAACCGCTCCCACATCTCGGTGAAGAAGAGAGTGGAGAGGCCGACGGGATGGCCGAAGAAGCTCCCTCCGCCCTGCAACCGCGGAGGCGGCTCGTCGTGGGTTACAGTCGCCGCCGAGGGCTGATCAAGAAAGCCTTTGTCTCTGGCCATTGGAGTGGTGTGAGGGTCGTTGAGCGTTAGTGAACAGCCGCGAGCGGAAGATACCGCTCAGGTGGACGTACGCCACCGGCACGCTGTTGTTCCTCCCACGAGATGGACGTGGGAGGCTGCTTGATGCATGCGACGAGGTGTCCCGGCGCTTTCTCCTCCAGCGGGGGAACGATGCGCGCACATGCCTCATCCTTCGCCGGGTGGTGACAGCGTGGGTGGAAAACGCAGCCCGATGGCGGATTTGCGGGCGACGGCACATCGCCCTGGAGCAGGATCCGCTCCTTGCGCGCCTTCGGATCGGCGACGGGAACGGCGGACAGCAGCGCCTGAGTGTAAGGCATCAGCGGCTCGCGATACAGATCCTCCGCTTTCGCGAGCTCGACCACCTTTCCCAGATACATGACGGCGACGCGGTCGGCGATGTGCTCCACCACCGAGAGGTCGTGGGCGATGAACATGTAGGTGAGGCCGCGCTCGCGCTGCAGATCGCTCAGCAGGTTGATCACCTGCGCCTGCACGGAGACGTCGAGGGCCGAGACCGGCTCGTCGCAGACGATGAACTTGGGCTCCACCGACAGGGCCCGCGCAATTCCAATGCGCTGCCGCTGTCCACCGGAGAACTCGTGCGGATACCGCGTTGCGTATTCGCGTCGCAATCCCACTTCCTCCAGCAGCTGCCTCACCCGGTCGTCTGCCGCTTTTCCCTCGGCGAGTCGATGGATGATGAGGCCTTCCCGAATCATCGCACCGATCGTCATGCGCGGATTGAGCGACGACACCGGATCCTGGAAAATGATCTGCATCTCGCGCCGCAACGCCCGCAGCTCGGCGGTGCCCATCGCGCGCACATCCTTCCCCTCGAAGCGGATTTCACCCGAGGTCGGCTCGATCAGTCGGAGAACGATGCGGCCGGTGGTAGTCTTGCCGCAGCCCGATTCTCCGACGACGCCGAGCGTCTCGCCGCGCGCAACGTCAAACGACACGTCGTTCACGGCCTGCACCGCACCGACCTGCCGCGCGAACACGCCTTTCCTGATCGGGAACAGCTTGCGGAGATTCCTCACCGACAACAGCGGCTCGGTGCTCGGCGCCGCTCCGTTCGTTCGAGGCGTCGTCATGCGACCGCTGCTCCCTGCTGCACTACCAGCGGCGGATGCGGATCGTTACGGCGCTCGGGCTCGATCGCGAGATGACAACGCGACGTGTGCGCGACGCCGACCTGATAAAGGGGCGGGTGCTCGCGCTCGCACAGATCCCACGAATAGGGGCAGCGGTCGCGGAAGCGGCAGGCATGCGGCCAGTCGGTTGGCGCGGGGACCGTGCCCGGGATGACGTTGAGGCGCTCCAGCTCGCGCCCGATGTGCGGCATCGCGAACATGAGCCCTTCGGTATAGGGATGGTGAGGCTTCGCGAACAGCTCGTCGACAGCCGCTTCTTCCACCACTTCGCCGGCGTACATCACGATCACCCGCGAAGTAGTCTCCGCGATCACTCCAAGATCGTGCGTGATCATCAGGATCGAGGTGCCGAACTTCTTCTGAAGATCGATGAGGAGCTCGAGAATCTGCGCCTGGATGGTGACATCGAGCGCTGTCGTCGGCTCGTCCGCGATCACCAGCGCCGGCTTCATCATCAGCGCCATCGCGATCAGCACGCGCTGGCGCATGCCGCCGGAAAGTTGATGCGGGTACTGTCTGGCGCGATCAGCGGCGGCGGGGATGCCGGTCAGGGCGAGCGCTTCAACCGCGCGGTCCCACGCCTCCTTCCGGCTCACGCCGGCGTGTATGCGCGCGACTTCGGCGACCTGATCGCCGACCGTAAATACCGGATTGAGCGCGGACATCGGCTCCTGAAAGATCATCGAGATGCGGTTGCCCCTGATGTGGCGGATCTCCTCGTCGCCCAGCGTGACGAGATCCTTGCCCTCGAACTCGATGCGGCTGCCGGCCTCAATGCGTCCGGGAGGCTGAATGAGGCGCAGTATCGAGAGCGCCGTGACGGATTTTCCGCAGCCCGATTCGCCAACGATGCCAACTGTCTCGCCGGCCCCGATATCGAACGACACTCCATCGACGGAGCGAGCTACCGCGCTCCCCATATGGAACCAGGTGCGCAGGTCGCGAATCGAAACGAGCGGCACGGGCGGGGCGGGGGAGGCCGCCCTTGCATCACCAGCTGCGGTCATAAGCGTCGCGCAGGGTTTCGCCGAGAACGTTTAGCGTCATAACAGTCAGCACCATCATGAGACCGGGGAAGAGTGACATCCACCACAGCGCTGCAACCTGATCGGACCCGTCCCGAATGATATTCCCCCAGCTCGCCCCGGGCTGAGGAACGCCGATACCGAGAAACGAGAGACCAGCCTCGAGGACGATCACATGCGCGACTCCAAGAGTTGCCGCGACGACGACTGGAGACACCAGATTCGGAAGCAAATGCCGCCAAAGAATCCGTCTCCGGCTCGCGCCGAGCGCTCTCGCGGCGGTGACGAATTCGGCGTGCTTCAACGCAAGAACCTGACCTCTGACGATGCGACTGAGGCCGAACCAGCCGGTCACCCCAAGAAACACGATGAGGGCGGCGACGGATAGCTGTGGCCACGCGGCGAGAATGGCGACGAGCAGAAGCAGGCGGGGGAT
The DNA here is from genome assembly GCA_041747535.1 of Gemmatimonadaceae bacterium. GTDB lineage: Bacteria > Gemmatimonadota > Gemmatimonadetes > Gemmatimonadales > Gemmatimonadaceae > UBA4720. Next base: position 3,714 of record JBGTEZ010000316.1, on the reverse strand, counting down.
CGCGAGAAAACCGTCGAGAATGCGCATCATGATCGCATCCAGCACGCCCCCCGCGTATCCGGCAATCGCACCGTACGCCAGACCGAAGGTGAGACTGACGAGAGTGGCGAGAGATCCGATGAGAAGGGAAAGCCGTGCACCGTAAAGCACCCGGCTCAGCACATCGCGACTATACGGATCGGTACCGAACGGATGCGCCAGCGACGGCGGTAGCTCCTTCATGCCGACGATGTCGGGCTGTGCAGCCGGATCGTACGGCGCAATCAGCGGAGCGAAAAGCCCGAGCAGCACTATCGCCGTGAGAATTCCGAGAGCGAGACGCGACGAGCGCCGCCCGATGATCCGCGCGAATGACCGTCCGAGCGGAGATTGTCGGGGCGTGGCGGCGTCAGGTGCCACGAAGCCTCGGGTCGGCCCACGCGTACAACATGTCGGCGATGAAGCTTCCCGCCATTACCATGACGCTTCCGATGATCACCGAGCCGACCACGAGCGGGTAGTCGCGCGAACCTATCGCGTTCACCAGCGCGTAGCCCATGCCAGGCCATGCGAAAATCCGCTCGATGAATACGGCCCCCGTGAGGAGGGCCGGGAACGAGAGTCCGATCAGGCTTATGATCGGTAGCAACGCGTTGCGAAGAGCGTGGCGCCGCAGGATGGCTCGCTCCGTGAGTCCCTTGAGCCGGGCGGTGCGGATGTAATCGGCGGGGAGCACGTCGAGCAGCGCGGCGCGCTGATACCGCGCGACGCCCGCGGAAGCGAGAAGCGTAAGCGTGAGCGCGGGCAACGCGAGATGCTTCAGGCGGTCGAGAATCCTGCCCCCGAGCCCCATGTATTCGTGCATGACGGGATCGACGGCGCCGCCGACCGGAAAAATCGGAAACCAGTACGTGAAAGTGAGGAGCGCGAGCAACGCCAGCCAGAAATCCGGCATCGAGAGAAACAGAAGCGATACGCCGCTCAGCGCGTGATCAACCGAGGACCCGCGACGCGCCACCTGCACGAACGCGATCAGAATACCGAGTGCGAAGCTGGCGACGAGCGCGATGCTCATCAGGAGAAGCGTGTTGGGCACCGCGTTCGCGAGCACATCGCGCACCGGACGGTCGTGCGAGTGAGACCATCCGAGCTCGCCGCGCGCGAGCTGGCTTAGGTACCGAGCAAACTGCTCGGGCAGCGGCCGGTCAAATCCATACTGGGCGCGCAGCCGCTCGCGAATGGCCTCGCTGACGCTCGGATTGTCGATGGCGCCACTGAACGGGTCGCCGGGCGCGAGGTGGATCAGCGCGAAGCTGATGACAGCCACGAAGGCCACGATTACCGCGGCCTGAGCGAGTCGCCCTGCGGCGTAGCGGAGCACCCGCTACGGAGCTTTTCGCGCCGCCGTGTCGGCGGAGGAGGGAGCGGCGGGAGGCGGAGCGTTGTCCCGGGGAATGCGCTGGTCGTCCGGGATCCACCACTCACCGACGCGGCCCCACCACGCGTCGGGACGGAGCCCGGACGTCTGAAGACGCGAGTGATACCCGAGGGTTGGAATCGGCTCAGCGAGCCAGATCGCCGCCGCGTCCTGAATGATTACCTGGTACGCTTTGGTAAAGAGCGCGCGCCGGGTGGTTATGTCGAACGCCGCAAGCGCGCTATCGACGTACGTGTCGAACAGAGGATTCTCGTACGAGCCGTAGTTGGATCCGTCACGCGCGCGGGAGCCCGATGAGCCCCATGACTGCCGGCCGCTACCTGGGCTCGCCTGTGCCTGCCATCCACCGATCACCATGTCGAAGGTTCGCTTGCGCATTCGATCGACCAAAACGGGGATATCCACCTGCTCGACATCGACTTTGACGCCCGCCTGGCGCAACTGTTCCTGGATCAGAACTGCCATCCGCACCCGCGCCACGCTCGATCCAGGCACCGAAAGCGTGAACTGCAGCGGCCGGCCGTTCCGCGCGCGGGTTCCGCCCGCGGTTGTAGCGCGCCAGCCAAGAGAGTCGAGCACTTGTCGTGAGCGCGCGAGATCGAAGGGAATCTGCGGCAGCTTGGGATCGGTCGTTGAGTACATCCGCACGGTTGGGCCGAGCGCCGGCAAGGCGAGCGAGTCATAGACGCTCCGCACGATCGCGCTGCGGTCGACGGCCATCGTGAGCGCGCGCCTCAGCTCTCGATCTCCGAACAACGGGTGCGGCCGGGCGCGGCTGGCAGGATCGCGGAGGTTGAACTGCGCGCCCGAATAGATGAGCCCTCTGGTCTGAGCGATTCGGACGTTCGGCAAGGTCTTCAGCGTTGCCATGTGCTCCGGCCTTAGACCCTCGAATAAGTCCGCCTCGCCTGAGAAGAAACGCGTAGCGGCGGTCGTCGGATCTGGCGCGAGACTCCATATAACACGCGTCAGCTTCGGCGCGCCGTGATAGTTCATCGTGTCGGCCGCGAGCTCGATCGAGCCGCGAGGCGTCCAGCGAACGAATCTGAACCTTCCCGTTCCTACAGGCGCCCGCGCCGCAGGTGATCGCCGCCAGGCAGACGGTGGGATGTCTCGCCAGATATGCGCCGGCATTATCGGCGTCAGGTAGACCGCGTCGTAGAACTGCTGGGGCGCGCGGGAGCGAAACCAGAACACGGCCGTCGCGGAATCGGGTGTCGTGACCGAATCGATATTCGTGAGAAGCGACGCGACCGATGCGCCGAGCGTCGAGTCCCTGAAGCTCTCGAAAGTGAAGCGCACGTCGCCCGATCGGACAGCCCTGCCGTCGTGCCAGCGCGCGCTCTCGTCGATGTGGAACGCGATGCTCAACGAATCGCGACCCCAGGTCCAGGTGTCCGACAGCCGCGGACTGAATCCGCGGTCGCCGACGATGTTGAGTGAATCGCCGATGTCGGCGAGGCGGTCGTGGACGAGATCGGTTACCTGCAGCCCCAGCGCGCTCGACGTCAGCGCGGGGATGAGGAGGTCGGGGTCGCCCACCGCGGAAATCACGAGCGTGCCGCCGCTGGTCTTCGGGGGCGGGCCTTCCGTCCCGACGCACCCCGCGACGAGGAGCAATCCGGCGAGCTTCAGCGTCGCCATGTCCAACCTTCATCCGAGAATCGCGGGAGGTGACTTAAAGTTTCGTCCCTGATCTCGTCTTCGTCGATGCTCATTGATTCGGGATCCTCGAGTGATCTCACCGCCTCGAACATCGCGCTGGCGAGCTCGTCCGCACCAGGCGTGCGTCCGAGAATTCGGGAGAGTGTAGCGGGCGCCGGATAGGGCTCGTTATGGCCGGGCGGACTCGCGGCGACGTCCAGATGCTCTTCACCCGTCACCGAGAATGACGGCAGCAGGCTCTGATCATCTTCGACGAGGATGGAGCCGTGCTGCAACAGCGCATGCTCGTCTCGCCATTGCGCGCTGCCGACCAGCTTTCTCCCGGCGGCGACGACTTCTCCTTCGGTCGGCAGCTCGAAGCACGGCCTGGAGCTGGGAACGGGCGCGCGCTCCGCCGGCGCCGCGATTCCCGCCGCCACGCCGAGCCGCGACAGGCCACCCAGCAGGATTCGATTGATGCGGGCGTAGGTGGATCGCAGCGATCCCGAATCGAGCGGTGCGGTAACGCTGTATGTGACTTCGCGGTGGTGAAGGATCGCGCGACCGCCGGTGGGACGCCGCACGACATCCACCGACGCGGCGCGAATCTTCGCCCGGTCGTAGTGTCCGGCCGCGGGCTGGTGGCGGCCGAA
>JBGTEZ010000315.1:0-2149 GCA_041747535.1 Gemmatimonadaceae bacterium | reverse complement strand
TACAGCCATTCGGTGATCGGCTCGATGGACGATCTCTCCGCCGCGAACGTCGCCGACGTTCACAATTTCTTCAAGACCTATTACGCGCCTAACAATGCGGTGCTCGTAATTGCCGGCGACATCGATGTGCCGAGCGCCAAGGCGCTGGTGAACAAGCATTTTGCCGCGATTCCGCGCGGGCCGGCAGTGCCGGCCATCGCGAACATGAGCGTGCCGGCGGTGATCGGGCGCGAGCAGCGCTTCGTCGTCGAAGATCCGCTCGCTCCCGCGCCCCGCGTATACGTCGCTTACCGCGTTCCCGCGGCCAAGGACAAGCGCGCGCCCGTAGTGACACTTCTCGGTGACGTCGTCGGAAGCGGCCGCTCGTCGCGCCTGTACGACGCGCTGGTTCGCCGCGACCAGGTGGCGACCGCGGTCGCCGGCTTCAATTTCGGTTTCACCGATGGGGCGGACATGCTCGTCTTCACCGCCACCGGCAGACCGGGCTCGAGCGCTGATTCTCTCGAGCGCGCGCTCATCGCCGAGCTGGGCAAGGTCGGCGGGAACTTCACGCAGGCCGAGCTCGATCGTGCCCGTGCCGCGGAACGTTTCGCGTTCGTGAACGGACTTCAGACGACCGGCGGCTTCGGCGGCCGTGCCGACAGGCTCGCCGAGGGATGGACTTATTTCCGCGATCCGAATTACGTCAACAAGGTGCTGGGCGACTTCGACAAGGTGAAGCTCACCGACCTGAATGCGCTGGCTCGCGAGCGGCTCGTGCCGGCCAACCGCGTGATCGGCGTCTACGTGCCGGTCAAGAAGCCAGCTACACCGACAACCGCGGGGACGAACTAATGCAGTTCATAAACATCACCAACAGAATCGCGGCACTCTCGCTGGCCTTCTCGGCAATGGGATCCGCCGCGGTTTCACACGCGCAGGTGCAGCCGCCCGCGCCCGGACCGCTTCGGCCGTACGCATTCCCCAGGGTCGAGCAGTTCACGCTCGGAAATGGGCTCAAGGTCATCGTCGTCGAGAAGCACACGCTTCCGGTGGTCGAGGGAAGAGTGATCATTGACGCCGGCGCGATGCGGGAGCCGGCGGCCAAGAACGGTCTCGCCTCGCTGGCGGGGAGACTCCTTTCCGAAGGCGCTGGTGGTCTGAGCGGCGTGGAGTTTTCGCGCCAGATGGAATCGATGGGAGCCGCCTACTCTTCCGGTGGCGCGTGGAGCACATCGTTCGCCGACGTGGTTGCGCTCAAGAACGTTTTCCCGGAGGCGCTCGCTCTGGCGGCGCAGTCGGTGATCTCGCCCAGCTTTCCCGAGAGCGAGTTCGGGCGGGTGAAGAACCAGGCGCTCGCCGCATATCAGCAGCGCCGGGCACAGGCATCGGGATTGGCTGCCGATGCGTTCATCCGCGCGGCATTCGACAGCACCGCGCCGTTTTCCCGCCCGACCGCCGGAACGTCGGCGACCATCGGCGGTCTTACGCGCGATGATGTGGTGAGCTGGCACCGGACTATGTTCGCGCCGTCGGCCGCCACTCTTCTGCTCGTGGGCGATATCACGCCCACTGAGGCTCGGTCGGTTGCGCAGCGCGCGTTTGGCTCATGGACGGGGTCGCGAACATCGATGGGACCAGTCGCGAACCCGGTTCAGAAGTACACCGGCACGCGCATCATCCTCGTCGATCGCCCGGGCTCGGTGCAGTCTTCGGTCAGGATCGGACAGGCCGGATTTCAGGCGACCGACCCAGAATACATCTCGATGCTCGCGCTCAACCACGTGCTGGGCGGAGCGGTAAGCTCACGGCTCAACACCAATCTGCGTGAGAAGCGCGGCTACACCTACGGCATCTTCAGCGGTCTCGATCTGAGAGCGGGCGCCGGAGCCTACCAGGTGAGCTCGGAAGTCCGCACCAACGCTACGGATTCCGCGCTGGTCGAAGCGATCGGCGAGTATCGCCGCATGGGCTCCGAGGCGGTGCCGGGTACGGAGCTGCAGGGGTACCTCAACAATCTGGTCTCAGGCTTTCCGAGCTCAGTGCAATCGGTTCAGGCGCTGACCCAGAGGCTCGAGAATCTGATCGTCTGGGGTCTGCCGATCGATTTCTACACCACTTACCGGGAGCGACTCGCGGCGGTCACCGCCGATGATGTGCGCAAGGTTGC
>JBGTEZ010000314.1:0-5248 GCA_041747535.1 Gemmatimonadaceae bacterium | reverse complement strand
GGCGGTCGGCAGCCGTGCGCACGAAGCGCCGGCGCGCTGGACGCGCGCATTCCTCAAGCCGCGGACGTCCAGGGTTACAAGCCAGTTCGGCACTGGGCGCGCGTTCAACGGCGCCGTTGCGAGCAGGCACCTCGGCGTCGACTTCGCGGGACCGGTCGGCGCTCCGATCAAGGCCGCGAACCGCGGAGTCGTTGCCCTCGTCGACACGTTTTTTCTGGCGGGCAGGGTGATATACATCGACCACGGCGCCGGTGTCGTGACCGGTTACTTCCACTTGAGCGAGCCCCTGGTGTCAATCGGCGATACGGTGTCACGCGGCCAGGTAATCGGCAGAGTCGGCTCGACCGGCCGAGTCACGGGACCGCACCTGCACTGGACTGCTCGGTACGGGACGCTGACGGTGGATCCGCTCGACCTGGTCGCTCTCGAGGCTGGCTGGTATGGCAAATCGGAGGACGTTGATTCGCCGGGCACCAGGGCGAGTCCGAGGGGATCCAAGTAACGAGTCAACGGTTATGAGTTATTAGTGTGTCAGTGGTTGTCAGTTGGAGCACTACTGACAACCACTGATTACTAAAAACTGATCAACTGATCACTCACGACTTGGATCCCGGCAGCCTCCAGGCCGGATCTTGCATTTCAGTACCCAGCCAGCGGAGTCACCGGACTCAATCCCACTGGACTCAACCCCGCCAATCACATACCTTTAGCTATGGCAACCACAACTCGTCCAACGAGTAAGCCCGCCCCTCCGGCCAAACCCGGAAGCGGGCTTTCGCGCGTCAAGGGGGCAGCGGGGGGGGGTCAAGCGCATCCACGCGTTCGCGTCGATGTCGTCCTCACGTTCGACGACGTGCTGCTCACACCGCGGCATTCCGTGGTGCACCCGAAAGACGTGAGCACTTCGTCGTTTTTCACGCGCGGAATACCGCTCAACGTTCCTTTCGCGTCGGCGGCGATGGACACGGTGACCGAAGCCGAGATGGCGATGGCAATGGCTCGCGCCGGCGGTATCGGAGTCATCCACAAGAACATGTCGATCGACCGGCAGGCAACCGAAGTCGATCGCGTCAAGCGATCCGAGAGCGGGATGATCCTCAATCCGATCACGCTCTCCCCCGATGGAACGCTCCGGGAAGCCGTTGCGCTGATGACGCGCTTCAAGATCTCCGGCGTGCCGATCGTCAACCGCGACGGACAGCTCGTCGGCATAATCACCAACCGGGACCTGCAGTTCGAGCGCAATCTCGACCGCCCGCTCAGGGACGCCATGACGTCGAAGAACCTCGTCACCGCGCCCGTGGGCACGACGCTGGAAGAAGCGGAGGCGATTCTCGGGAAGCACCGGATCGAGAAGCTTCCCGTGATCGCTGAAGACGGGTCGCTCCGCGGACTCATTACCGTCAAGGACATCCACAAGCGCCGCGACTTTCCTAACGCGAACAAGGACCAGCACGGCCGGCTCAGAGTCGCGGCAGCCATCGGCGCGGTGAACTACCGCGATCGCGCACGGGCTCTCGTTGAAGCGGGAGTAGATGTGCTCGTGATAGACACCGCGCACGGGCACTCGGAAGGCGTCCTCGATGCAACAGCGCTTCTCCGAGAGATGTTCCCCGACGTTCAGCTCGTGGCCGGCAACGTCGCCACTCGCGCCGGTGCCCGCGCACTGGTGGAGCGCGGGGTCGACGCGGTGAAGGTCGGAGTCGGGCCCGGATCGATCTGCACTACGCGCGTCGTCACGGGTGTCGGCGTTCCGCAGCTCACCGCGGTATTCGATGCGGTGGAGGGTGCCGGAGACATCCCCGTCATCGCCGACGGCGGAATCAAGTATTCGGGCGACATCGTGAAGGCGATCGCCGCGGGAGCATCAAGCGTGATGATGGGATCGATGCTGGCCGGCACCGAAGAGAGTCCCGGCGAGTCGCTGCTGCTCGAGGGGCGCCGCTTCAAGATGATTCGCGGCATGGGATCGCTGGCCGCGATGCAGGACGGCAGCGCAGATCGCTACTTCCAGGAGGGCGAGATGTCCCCGAAGAAGCTGGTGCCCGAGGGAATCGAGGGGCGCGTCCCGTACAAGGGCCCGGTCAGCGACGTGATCTTCCAGATGATCGGCGGTCTCAGGAGCGGCATGGGGTATGTCGGCTGCGCCAACATCGACGAGCTGCGGACCGAGGCGGAATTCGTGCGGATAACTGCCGCCGGACTGCGTGAATCACATCCTCACGACGTGACGATCACCCGCGAGGCCCCCAACTACTCGGTCTAGCGGACGGCCGCGCGGCTTGCGTTCCCCAGTTTGGCGGCACAACTTCCGCCCCCAACTGCTGTTTAGAATGCTCTATTAGAGAAAGTCGCTGACGATCCTTCCCGGAGATTCCGTATGGGTTTATGGACGAAGAAAAGCATCGCTGTCCTCCAACAGGAAGCGGCTGCAGCTGACACCGATGGAACTCAGTTAAAGCGCGCCCTGAGCGCGCTGAACCTCACCACCCTCGGCATCGGCGCGATCATCGGGGCCGGTATCTTCGTGTTGACGGGGACGGCCGCCGCCCAGTATGCAGGGCCAGCCATCGTTCTCTCGTTCATTCTCGCCGGGCTTGGCTGCCTCTTCGCGGGACTGTGCTACGCCGAGTTCGCGAGCATGATTCCGATCGCCGGCAGCGCTTACACCTACGGCTACGCCACTCTCGGCGAGTTCGTCGCCTGGATCATCGGCTGGGATCTCATTCTCGAGTATCTCTTTGGCGCCTCGACGGTAGCCGTTGGCTGGTCGGGCTACTTCACGGCCTTCATGCGCGAGACGATCGGCGTCGACATGCCCGCGGCACTTACCAACGCACCCCTCGCCTTTACGGAGACGGCGAAGTACGACGCGGCAGGGGTGCTGACGCAGGCGGAAGGATTCACCCGCACCGGGGCAATAATCAATCTGCCGGCCATGCTCCTTATCGGCCTGATGACGACGCTCCTCGTGATCGGCATCAAGGAGTCGGCGCGCTTCAACAATTTCATCGTCATCGTCAAGGTGACGATCGTGTTCCTGGTGATCGGCTTCGGGTTCATGTACATCAACCAGTCCAACTGGTCGCCGTTCATCCCGCCCAACACCGGCGAATACGGCCATTTCGGGTGGAGCGGAATCGTGCGCGGCGCGGCGGTCGTCTTCTTTGCCTACATCGGATTCGACGCGGTGTCGACCGCGGCGCAGGAAGCCAAGAATCCGCAGCGAGACATGCCGATAGGAATTCTCGGGTCGCTGGCGATATGTACGGTGCTCTACATCCTGATGGCGCTGGTGATGACCGGCCTCGCGCACTACTCCGAGCTCGACGTTCCGCACCCGGTGTTCGTGGCGATCGACAAGGCGGGCCCGGCACTAGGGTGGCTCAAGCCGATCGTGAACCTCGGAGCAATCGCCGGACTGGCATCGGTGGTGCTCGTCATGCTGATGGGACAGCCGCGCATCTTCTACTCGATGTCGCGCGACGGTCTTCTGCCGCCCGTGTTCGGCAAGGTGCACCCGAAGTTCAGGACGCCCTACGTCACGACCATCCTCACCGGCGCGGTGGCCGCGGTCGTCGCCGGGCTCTTCCCGATTGGCCTGCTCGGTGAGCTCGTCTCGATCGGCACTCTGCTGGCTTTCGTGATCGTAATGGCCGGAATCATCGTCCTGAGATACAAGTCTCCCAATATCGCGCGTCCTTTCCGCACTCCGCTTGTGCCGCTGGTTCCTCTGCTCGGCATCGGCATCTGCGGCTACATGATGTCCAGCCTGCCGTTCGCTACGTGGGAGCGGCTGCTCGTCTGGATGGCGATCGGAATGGTGATCTATTTCCTTTACGGAAAGAAGCACTCCAAACTGGCCCGCTCGGAAGGCAGTGCTTGACCTTCTAAGCGTCCCGACGGAGAGAAGGACAGCGATCGAGCGTCTCGCGCAGGAGCTTAGCGCGGGACGCTCTGTCGCAATTACCACCCACATCAACTCCGACGGCGACGGCTGCGGGTCGGAGACGGCGTTGTCGCGCCTGCTCGCCCAAATGGGGATCCAGTCCAAGGTGGTGAACCCGACGCCCTGGCCGGAGATGTACCGGTTTCTCCTCGGCAGCGATGTGAAGGACGCCAGCGATCGTGGCTCGAAGGCGCTGGGCGACGCCGACGTTCTCGTGATCGTGGACATCTCCGACGTCAAGCGACTGGGGACACTCGCCGACAGCGTTCGCAAGCTGACGATTCCGAAGCTGGTGATCGATCACCACCTGCCTAGCGACGATCCGCCCAGTACGCTGATGGTGACGGATACGAAGGCATGTGCGACCGGCGAGCTGGTCTACGATTTCGCGACGTGTCTCGACCTCGAGATCACTCCCGATATCGCGCGGTCATTGTATGTCGCGATTCTTACCGACACCGGCGGCTTCAGATTCAGCAACACCTCGGCGCGGTGTCTGAGCGTCGCGGGTCAGCTGATCGCGTCGGGCGTGGAGCCGGAAGAGATGTACGGCCGCCTCTATGCGTCGATGCCCCTCGGACGCCTGCACTTGCTGCGGGATGCGCTGGCGACTCTCGAGGTCGATCCGGAATACGGGATTTCGTGGATCTCCGTCGCAGCGGGCGCGGCCGAAGAATACGGTCTCAAGTCAGAGGACCTGGAAGGGATCGCCGAGCATCCGCGGTCGATCGGAGGAACCCGGCTCGCAATTTTCTTCCGCGATCTCGGCTACAACAAGGTGAAGGTGTCGTTCCGCAGCACCGGCGCCGTGGACGTGAACGAGTTCGCCAAGAAGTTTGCCGGTGGAGGCCACGCTCGCGCCGCCGGGGCGTTGATCGAAGGCCCGATCGAGACGGTCAGACATGATGTGGTGGCGGCAGCCCGGGATTTTCTTCGAGCCGCTGATGCCGCGAAGCCGAAGCGCGCTTCCCGCGTGAGCCCGAAAACCGACGGGCGTTGAACAGCCGGTAGCTCCTCGCTTCACGCTCGGACATTTCCGGATCGGTGTTTGACCACCCCCGTCGCCGAATGGCATCTCGTGTGGGGGGAGGCGAGAGTACCCGCTTCGGCGGCTAACGCGCTTACACGCTGACCCTGCCCGCAAGCGGGCGCCCGCCGTCGGCCCACTCGCTTTCGCTCGCGGGCACCCCGCCGGTCTCTTGCTACGCGCGACGCCGCCCGCGCGGATACTCTCACCTCCCCTACACAGATCTCAAACGGAAACGGCGGGAGCCGCCACGCTCGCGTTGTGTGCGAGCG
>JBGTEZ010000313.1:0-24005 GCA_041747535.1 Gemmatimonadaceae bacterium | reverse complement strand
GCTACTTGTCTTCCCGCTTGAGCGAAGCGGAGTTGATGCAGAAGCGCTGGTGAGTCGGTCCGGGGCCATCGTCGAACACGTGTCCCAGATGCGCATCGCATTTCGCGCACAGCACCTCGGTTCTGCGCATCATCAGGCTGTTGTCCGATTCGGTCCGGACGTTCTCCCCCGACACGGGCTCGGTGAAGCTGGGCCAGCCGCTGCCCGAGTCGAACTTCGCGTCGGAATCGAAGAGAGGAGTCCCGCAGCACACGCAAGTGTAGGTGCCCGGCTCCTTGGCCGCGTTGTACTCACCGGTGAATGCGCGTTCCGTTCCCTTCTGCCGGGCGATGCGATACTGCTCGGGCGTCAGCTCCTTTCGCCATTCCTCTTCGGTCTTCCTGATCTTGTCGGTCATCGGGTCACTCTCTCGCTGTTGAGCAGGTGCGATTTCACGATTCGGCGCGTCGACCGTCGCCGCTCCGAATGGTGTTGTCGAAAATACACCAGATGGAAATCGTGTGGAATATCGGTGTGCGGACTCATACCTTCCGGCCATGGTAGCAAAGTCTTTGCTCGCGCTCCTCGTTCTGGCCGCCTGCTCCTCGGCGCCGCGGAACGAGCGATCCGCCCCGCCTCTCAGCTATTGGGAGGCGCTGGCAAGACTCGACTCGAAGAGGGCGATCGCCACGGGTCGGACGAGAGCGGAGCGGCATTTCGCCGAGTCTCTCGACAAAATGATGGTGGGCGACATCGCGAGGGCCCAGATCGGGTTCGACTTTCTCAGGCGATTCGCGACGGATTCGGTGCTGCGCTCCGGCTCGCGCGTGCTGTACATCGCGACGCTTCAATACCAGGAGAAGTGGGAGGAGCTGGCGGAGATTGCGCGCGACTCCACCCGGCTGTCGGTCCCCGACAGGGCGGGCATCGAGCTGTGGGCGCTCGCGTTCGGCAACATTCCGCGCAAGACCGCCACGTTTCGCACCCGCTCCGAAAACGTGCCGATGCTCGTCTCGGCGGTTGGGACGCCCCTCGTTCCGGTTCACATCGCGGGGCGGGTGTTCCACTTCTGGCTCGATACCGGATCGAGCATGACGATGCTGGCCTCGGATGTCGCCAGAAGGCTGGGTGTCGCGCCACTCGTTCCCGACACTCTCGAGATCGTGACGAGCACCGGCCGGATCGTCGCTCGACCGGGGCTCCTGCCGGCGCTCCGTCTCGGCCAGGTCGTCGTCCGCAACGTGCCGACGATGATAGTCGACGAGGCGATGATGCGAATGAGAGAGCCGAAGCAGATGGGCCAGGGGCCGCCCCTCGAGATTGACGGAATCATCGGCTTCGACATCATCCGGCTCCTCGACATCGAGGTGGATTACGACCACGCGGTGCTGCGGCTTCGCGATCCCGCGCACTCGCTCCAGACCCGGGACCGCAACATGTATTGGGTGGGGCTCCCGGTGGTGCAGCTGACGAGCGTGAGCGGGATTCCACTTCACTTCGCGCTCGACACCGGGGCGCAGATCACCTTCGTAACGGAGAGTCTGCTGGACAAGCTTCAAGTGACGTCGGCGCGCACAGAGAATCGGCGAGTCGGAGGGCTGGGCGGAGAGATCTCGATGCGCACTCCGGTGTTGTCGGACTTGCCAGTGAGGCTCAGAGGCTTCCCGATCCTGTTTCGCAGCGCGGTGGTGCGCGCCCCGGTATACCAGGTGCTGGCAGAGCTCGACGGGGTACTTGGCGGGGACATCTGGGCGACCGGTGCGGTGCGAATCGATGTCACCAACGGCGTCTTTGCCGTGCGGAGCTCGGCGAGGGATTGATTCAGCCGGCGCCGCGCCGATGTTAGATTATTAACTAACATGGCTACTCCCCGGATTCCAATCGACGTCGTCGTTACGCCGCGGTTCGACGTTTTCTACGCCCTTTACGCTCTGTCGAGCGAAGGAAGCACGCCTCTCACGGGGTGGAAGGAAAATGCGGCGGCGCGATTGCCGCGCGGTCTTGCTGCCGCCGCGAAAAGCGTCGCCCCGGTTCCCATTTTTTGGCCCCTACTCGCCGACGCGCTTCAGGGCACGCCGGGAGCGATGACATTCGGCGCGATGTTGTCGGCGCTTCGATCGATGCCGGTGAATGACCTCAAGGCAAGCGTTCTCGGCGGGATCTTTCATGACCGGTCGACCGTGCGGGCGCTGCTCAGGCGGGAAGGAGACCTGGGCCAGGTCCTCGCTGACGACCGTCACCCCGACCGGGAGATGCTCGCTCATTTCGGACTGCGGCCTTACGCCGCCGACTCCCCTGCCGTGCGTGCGTTGGCGAGCCTGCTGTCGGACACGGGGGGATACCGTGACGAGCTGACCGGGGTGCTGGAGAGATTCTGGGAGTCCGGATTCAAAGCGGACTGGTCTCGTATCGAGGCGACGCTGGAGCGGGAAGCGAATCGGATCAGATCGCTGGCGGAAGAGAATTCGATTGCCGAGCTCGCGACCGCGCTTCGTCTGCCCGTCGTTTTCGAGGAGGGCGCCGGAGTGATGCGGACGAGGAGCGGAGCGGTCACGAAGATCGAGCAGATAGAACGCTGCTATCTGGTGCCTTCCGCGTTCAACACCCGGCGGTGGTGGGCGAGGTACGAAGCCAGGGGTGAGCGCGTTACTCTCTACTTCCCGGTGTGGCTCGGAGGGGAAGCCGTCAGCTCGCTCGAGCGGGCGGAAGCGAAGCCTGAGCGCGCGAGCACGACATCGCGACCCCAGAGAGTAAACCCCGAGGCGGTGTTTCGGGCCCTCGGCGACACCACCCGGTACGCGATAGCGTCCATACTCGCGCGCAATCCGACTTCCTCAGCCGAGCTGTCGCGCAGTCTCAAGGTTTCCAAGCCGACGATCACGCACCATGTCCACGTTCTCCGCTCGGCGGGGCTGATCACGGAGGCGGCCGATGGGGGGTCGTCGCGACTTTCCCTCGACCGGCACACTGTGGCCGCCCTGTCCGCAGCGGCGGAAACCGACCTTTTCTCGTCCACCCGTGAGCTGCGGATGCTCACCACCCGGCACCGGAAAGGCAGCCGAAAACGAAACTAAACCATTTTCCGGTTCGTTGGGTCTAATTAGTTGAAGCCGGTTTTCGATGCTCCACGATCGACTGCTACTGGCTGCGCTAGTAGGACGGGTGGGCCACCAGTAGCAGCCCCGTACCTGAAAGGGTACGGGGTTTTTCGTTTGTCAGAGTTTGGGGCCGGGCTCCGGATGGCCGGTATCCATCACGACGAGCCACTTTCCGTTTTCCCGCCGCCATGTGGTTACGTATCGCCCGCGACCGAGCTCCTTGCCGGCGTCGGCCGGCTTGCGACTGACGACCGAGTACTTGCCGATCGTTACTCCATAATCTCCGTCGCTGTATGCATGGGCCTCGAGCGGCTCCCAGGTGATCACGCTCGCGGGATCCGCCACGTATGGCGCGTCGAGCTTTCTGATTGCCTCGAGTCCCTTCACCATTCCGCCGCCGTAGACGATGCGAATCGCATCGCTCGTGTAGTACGACATCCATCCATCGATACCGCGCGCGTGCGTGGCTGTCTGAAAGTCGCGGTCGGCCTGCATCAGCTGGTTTTCCAGGACAGCCGCGCGCGAAGGTCTGAGCCCGGTGTCGAGGGAGGGAGTGCACCCCGGAGTGAGAGCAATCAGCGCCGCGACGAACATGGAACGATTCATGGTAATGGAAGTTAGGAGAGACAGCCGGGTTCGGATTGTTTGCGGCACGAGAGATAATAAACTGCAAACCGCGTGGGGGAACGGGTACGAGGTTAGAGTAGCACAGGTACAAGGTAGACAGGTCACTTCCACCCGACTTTTCCTGCTGATCAACCGCCCCTTGGAACGACGCGCGCAGCTACTGCGCTCGAGTGGGATAAGTCGTGAGGTCGTGACCTGAAAACCTCGCACCTGTGCTACTCTAACCTCGTACCCGTTCCCCTCCGCGGTTGCAGTTCCACCGCGATCGAGCCAAAAGATCATAAATGTCCGGGAAGCCTGCCACTTTCAACGGCCGTAGCCCCTCCGTAGGTTTGCGCCCATGCCCGCCGTGTTCGGAGAAAAACAGCTCGCTGGAAAAACCGCCGTCATCACCGGCGGCGGCAGCGGAATCAACTTCGCGATCGCGAGCCGCTACGCCGAGCATGGCGCGAAGGTCGCGCTCATTGGCAGGACGAAGCAGACGCTGGACGACGCGGCCGACCAGATCCGCGGCACGGGCGGCGCGGCATCAGGACATCCGGCCGATGTCCGAGACTACGAGGCGCTCTCCGCCGCGATCAAGTCGGCGCGCGACACCCACGGTCCAATCGATCTCGTAGTTTGCGGCGCCGCCGGAAATTTTCCGGCTCTGGCCGTCGGCATGTCCGCCAACGCGTTCAAGTCCGTGGTGGACATCGATCTGCTCGGCACATTCAACACCTGTCGAGCCGCCTTCGAGCATCTGCGCCGCCCCGGCGCATCGATCATCAGCATCTCGGCCATGCAGGCGTTCACACCGATGCCAATGCAGTCGCACGTCTGTGCGGCAAAGGCGGGCGTGGACATGCTGACGAAATGCCTCGCCATCGAATGGGGACCGGAAGGGGTGCGCGTCAATTCGATCGCTCCAGGCGCTGTCGATGACACCGAAGGGATGAAGCGGCTTGCGCCGACTCCGGAGATCCGCAAGAAATTCGAGCGTGGCGTTCCGCTCGGACGTTTCGCGACGAAGGATGAGATCGCGGACCTAGCGCTGTTTCTCTCGAGCGATGCAGCGAAGTTCATCACCGGCGCGATCGTCGTATGCGACGGCGGGCAGTCGCTCGTGGGGCTGGGCGCGGCAGCGGCCGCGCTTGCGCAGAGACCTTCTTAGTGTAGTGTCCCAGATGGGGAACGGACACTTCCACGACACGCATCGCGTCGAAACTCAGAGGGTGCGATCGGCTGCCCCAAGGCGGCGTATCGTTTCGACTTTGAATGCGATCCAGTCGAACCCGGCGGGATCTGTTTTTCTCCCCGCGGGAAGCGCGATCTCCGCATGACTGACGAAAGCGTCCAGAGGCAATCCCTGCTTCATGTAGTGGGCGGCTAGCCGGGTAACGGCTGCGTACTGCGACGCCGTAAACGGCTCTTTGCCGTCATTGCGATTCGCAAGCTCCCATCCCAGCGAGAAATCGTTGACGTTGACTGCGCCCCTGAAGGCGCTGCCGCCCGCGTGCCAGGCTCGAAAGCGGTCGCTGACCAACCGCACTACGGTTCCATCGCGACGGATGTGCAGATGAGCGCTCACAAGAGAGCGCGTATCGCAAAGCCACGCCTCGGCGCCTTCTTCGTTACCTCCGTCTGCGGTCGCGTGCAGCACCACGCAACGGATTCCACGGACATCGGGTGAACGCGCAGTGCGATTCGGACTGGGCCGATTCCGATCGACTGGCGGCGGAATAAGGCCAGCGAACTCAGCAACACTCAGCTGAACGTGTGTCACTTCAATCCTCCGAGCAGTTTGCATAAACCCGGCGGATCACACTGTTCAGTCCGCCTGCACGTAAAGAGCGAGCCTGATTACGGGTAGCGTCGTGAAGGAGTGGGTGTAATGACGCCTGCTCTTCAGGTGTGGAAGACTAAACCACACCTCAGCCAACCGGCCAATGACCTCATTCACTCGCGCAGTTCACGCCTGGATCGGTCTCATTTTCGTTCTGATTCTCGCTTCGAACCTCGGCGCCCAGGCTCGCCAGCCCAACGTCGATCTGAGCATGAACAACTCGGACTTCCGAAGCCCTGCGCTCTGCGAGCTATCGTGCTACGCGGCGACCTACAGCTTCAGCACAGTCCCCTACTACAGCCTCGACCAGCCGCGCAACGTGACGCTGGTGTACAACGGCGATCAGGCCAACCCGAGGCCGTTCATCTACGCGGATGTCCACGGCGCTTCCAGTGTCGCGGTGACTCGCTATACGATGCGAGCAACTGTCAATGGAAACGCCGTGACGTTTCTCAACGGTGAAACGCTCCTCACTTTCACCGGATCCCAGCCATCAACACCGGTGCGTCTCGGCGGCCAGTTCGATGCTCGAACTGTCGCAACCGACATCTATCCTTTGGTCGTCACCGTGGAGGCGACGTACGCGGACGCCGTAATCGGCGAGACGATCTCGAGTGGCCACATCATGATCGTGAATGAGGCCGGCTCTCAGATCGCCAATGGCTGGACGGTCGCAGGCCATCAGCGCCTGAAGCAGACAGTGAGCCCGGGCTACATGATCACCAACGGAGATGCGTCAGCAACTCGCTTTAGCGCCCTCGGTGTGGTAGCGGCCGATTTCACAACCCTGACGTACGACGGCTCCAACGGGACCTACACCAGACCATATCCGGACGGATCTCGAACAACCTTCAATGCAGCCGGCGAGCACACAGCATTTATCGCGCAGAATGGCCACACTATCAGTTACCGCTATCATCCCGACGGTCGTCTCAAGTACATCGGCGACCCTTTTCGTGCGCAACCCAGCGGCCCGTTGACTTCTATCGGGCTCGCGTACGATGCGAATGGCCTCGACCTGATCCAGGAGCCGTCGGCAGATGGCACGCAGTGGGCGGGGCGCCAAACACTGTTCGTTGTCGACAGCAACCGGTGTCTTGTAAGCGCTGAGGACCCCGACCGCCTGATGACAACTTTCACATGTGACAGCAACGGCAGGCTGGAGACGATCACCGACCGAAAGGGAGGCGTCTCCACTCTCATCTACAACACCAATTCATGGAAGCTGTCGCAAGTGAAATTTCCGACCATTCCCGTGGATGCAGGAAATGGCACGACCACCAACAAGAATCCGCTGATCAACTACAGCCCCTGGCAAACCAAGGGAGTTCCCACGTCGCCGACAAGCTCCGCTTCGCCGTGGACCGCGCCCGTTGTTTCCGGGGTGGTCGGTTCTGTCACCGACCCGGCGGGGCGAGTGACGGTGTTGAAGGCCAATCGCTTCGGGCAGGGAATCGACATTACAGAACCCCACGGCAGGCGTACCATCATAGCATCGAGTTTCGGGATTCTCCCCAGGAAAATTATCCGTCCGAACGGGGCAATCGACACTTTGGGATACGATAGCTATGGTCGGGTCATCAGGTCTCATCCGGCGGGGGAGTATCTCACAACGTATGCGTACACCACCGGTGGTTTGCTCTCTGGGATCGGGGGTCCCGGCGCTCGAGCGGAAACGCGAACATACTACGGAGGAACCAATCACCTGGCTCAGGTCAGCCTGGGTGGCTCTCCAGCGCAGACTTTGAATTACTCGTACGATCCAGCAACGCAACGCGTTGCGTCGATGTGGGACAACTCCGGACATACGACCATCTACACGTACGACTCAAGATTTGGAAACCTCCGACAGCTAACTTCTCCCGGAAACCGTACGACGGTCAAGGAGTTTGATGCGCGTGGACGAGACTCTGTGATTACATGGCCGCAGACTGCTCCACAGACTACTCTGTACGATGTTCTAAACAGGGTCACGAGCGCTTCCGCTAGCGGAACGACAATTACTCTCGGGTACAATCAACTGTATCAAACAGATCTTGTTGACGCGAATGGAAATCATTACCACACGGATTACAACGCTCTCGGCTGGCCCACAAGCCAGTGTGACGCGTTAACTCTTTGCCACAAAACCCGGTATGACGCGAGCGGCTTGGTGACAAGCACCACGAATAGACGTAACCAGATGGTCACGTTCACACGGGACGCAGGAGGCCGGCTCGCGGCGCAAACCGGCTCTGGAGTCGTCACCAACAACTACGGCTATTCGTCAGACGGCCGAATAATGGTGGCGTGGAACGAGATCCAGCGGGACTCGACATTTCTGGACCCTGGTTCTCAAACATTGCCCGCAACGGATTCGGTGGTAACCTGGATAGACGGCAAGCGGTTCCGCGTCTTCAATCGGCGCCCAAGGGCGATAGCTGATACTGGCTTGACCACCATCACGAGCAATACTGGTGTGACGTTCCAAAGTAGAAGGGCGAACTACTCCCCGAGTGGGTTCCTCGACTCCTTGATGTTGGACGGGACAACGATCAGTACCTTCGCTCCCAATTCAGATGGTACCGGGGGAACGAATACGATTGCCGGTGGCGGCACGCGAACCGCTCGCGCAACGGCGACACACGCCCCGGCAGATGTGGACTTTACCAATGTAAATCTCAGGAACGCATTCCGCCGTAATTATCATTACAGCCTCGGAGGCAAGATTCTTCAGGTCATGACCGGCAATGTGTTCGCGTACGGTTACGACGAGCTTGGCCGTTTGTCGAACGCGGCTAAATGGACTGATTGCTATTGGAGCTCATGGCCAGGAGACACGATCTCGGGTCCGCTCGCAGGATGTAACACGCCCATTTCGAGCGAAGATTTTTCATATGACGCGATGGGTAATCGGACAGACAATGGAGGCATTCCTACAACTGCCAACCGCTACGCTGCGCTCAAGAGCACTAATTACTATTACGACGCAGACGGGAATGTCGTTCAGAAATACAACACCAATGGACTGTACAACTATCAATGGTTCTGGAACACTCGGGGACAACTTGATAGCACGACAAAAGATAGTTGGCACCGAACGAGATTCGACTATAACGCCCTTGGAAAGCCAGTCCGAATCTGGGACGGGGATCCTAATGGTCAGAGCCTTGGGAGGTACCTCCTGTGGGATGGTGACGCTTTGATTGCTGAATTCTGGCCCAACGGGCAACGAGATGTTGACTACGTATACCTACCTGGGACTATTGATCAGCCATTTGCGTCAACGCATGGCGCAACCGTGCCTACGACCGTCCGGTATCAGGAGGTGGATGTGCTGGGTAACGTCATTGGCACACATCGAAACGGCTTCGTTGACCAAAGCAACACTTACGATGCCTGGGGTGTTCTGACTTCGACGAATGCCGACTCCCATTTGCAATGGAAAGGACTCTTTTGGAACGGGGCAAATACGGGGCTCCATTACATGAGAAACCGATGGTATGATCCCGAAGGCGGGCGATTCGTAAGCGAAGATCCGGCGGGATTCATCGATGGGATTAATCTCTACACTTTTGCAGGCAATGATCCGATAAACGGAGTCGATCCTTTTGGACTGTGGTGCGTGAAGATTCCCCTTCCTTGGTTTTCTGTAAAGATTGGTGATGATTGCTATGGAAAGCATCAGCCGGGTCCCCTTCCCAAGCCGAAGCGAACAGCAGTCCCGCAATGTCCGCCCTTCGAACCCGGCAACCTCGGGCAGTACGCCGGGGAAGAAGCGCACGAGTTTTATGTCGGAATATTCATGTCCCCTTCCGTGACGTGGTACGAGAAGCTGGGGGCGGGAGCGGGTGGCTACGTTTCGGGCCTATGGACTCCTGAAACGATGGAACGAACAATCGGGTACCTTCTCATGGGTTATGGGGGGCGAATTACAGGGCCGGGGAAGCAGTTCCCGGTCAACGAAATGCCTCGCAGAGTACGGCCGATGCGAGAAACATTCAGGTGGGAGTATGGACATCACAACAAAGGCTGGCACTTGGATGGAACCATGACTGGAAAAGCCCCGAGTATTGCTGGGAAGGGTCCAAAAAAGTCAAACGTAGATGTCTTTGCTTGCGCACGTTGAGGAACGGGTGAAACACGTTTCAGGGGTTGGGGTGCCAAAAGCGCGAATTCTCTTGGAGCTTCCAATTGGGTTGTCTCAGGCACGGGCACATGGCATCCCAGTCGATATGGCGCATCTCGTTCTATCGGAGTTGGATCGCGACACTGACGCTCAATTCTTTAGTGCCGTTTTTGCAGAGTTTGTACGGCGCGTCAAAAACGTAGCGGTCGTGATCATGAACCCTTTCGATGAACAACAACTGGCTGGGTTGCTCGGTGTGCAACCCAGCGGGGTGCTACTGGGCTACGATACGTATCTCGTCAGAGATCCGCTCGTTTGGGAGAAAATCGTGCAAATTCGCGCAGAGTGGGTTGCGTTCGCGCCGATTGAGGGGGCGGCCGTGCTCGCTGAAATATCATCGCGACTTACAGAGAAGGTCCCCTCGTGGTGGAAGTTTGCTGCGACTAGGAGCGACATAGGCGCACTCGCCTCCGAAACCGATCTTGCTAATCCGCTCGGGGTTTATTTTCCCTCAAGCGAGGTGGTTGAGCTGTTCGGGAGCTATGAGGAAATATTTGGTTGGTTTCGCGCAGTTTCGGGTTTGACGTCTGATGCCAAACCTTAGGTTGAATAGCAGCCTTCCCCGTACCGGCTTCTGTTCACGCGTGGTTACCGGAGCAGCATTTGCGGGGGATCATTTGATCGGCTGGCCCGCGGGGCATCACGGCCTGGGTAGCTGAGGGCCCTTGCTTTCGGGCTTTATTCGGGTTAGCTTCTGAGCTCCAGGAGGACTAATGCCGAAGACGGATCCTTCTCTACCGCTCCAGGACTACACGCCAGTCGCCGACCGGATCGAGCTGTTCTACTCGAGGTTTGCCGAGGGACGGATCACCACCAAGCTTCTCCCCCGCACGCAAGGTGAGATCGTCGTGAAGGCTTACGTCTATCGGCGCTCGGAGGACACGCTGCCGGCGGCTACCGGCCTCGCCTCAGAACGAATCGGGGACGGCGATGTGAACATGTACGCGTGTCTCGAGAATACCGAGACCTCTGCGATTGGTCGCGCCCTCGCCAACCTTGGATTCGCCGCGTCCAAGAAACGACCGAGCCGGGAAGAGATGGAGAAAGTCGAACGCGCCCGCGCCAGCGTTGCGTATCGTGCTCCGCTGAGAGCTCTCGTTCGCGAGCCGCAGGCGAAGCCCCTGAGCCAGGAAGTAATCGCGTCCGCGCTGCAACATGACCTGCTCAACCTTCTTTCACGACCTGAGGCGTTGGGATTCTCGATCACTCGAGCAGATGTGATAAGAAAGCGAATCGCCACCACCCCACGGTTGCCCGTTGACGACTCTCTGCGCGTCGAAAAGGCGGTCCGCGGATGGGTGCTCAGGCACGCGCGACCGGTCTCGTATTCCTGATGTAATGATCCTTCCTCTTATTGGTAGAGGACCGATCATCAATGCCACCTCCCGACACCGGGATCCCCGAATGGGACAGAGCCAGGCTCGAGCAGGGACTGAGAGGGTGTGATTCGCGCGCGCTCGTCGCGTTCTACGCACATTTTCGCCCTATACTCGGCGACCGGGCACAACTGTTCGGAATTCCACCGGGCGATCGCGCCGATGCGATCGAGACTTTCCTTGGGGATTTGCTGCTCAGCCTATGCTCAGCGAACGAGCTCCCGCGATCGTTGCACGCCTACGTGTTTGTGTCATTCAGGCGATTTGCGACCAGGCTCAAACGTGCGGACGTCGCCCGGACAGACTCGCTCCAGGATGTGGAGACGGACCAGCCGAACTGCGGACCGCCTCCCGATGAAGATGCGATTCCACCCGGGAATGAATCTCTCACACGTTTCAGTCTAGCACTGATCAAGGATTTATCGGCAGATGAGCGGCTCATGCTTGCCGCCGCGGCAGAGGAAATGCCGCTGCGCGAGCTCGCCGTCCTGCTTCACGTGAATTACAACGCGGCGAACACGCGCCTGTGCCGTCTTCGCTCGAGGCTCCGAGCAATGGCGTCGACGATCGTTTCACGGATGGACCTCAGAGACAGGCAAGTCGTCGAACGGTTCCTGCGCCGAGCTGGAGCGAATCAACTCGAGGATACGGCGCTCGATCGGCGCGATCAGAAACAGCGGAGATCGACTAATGGATGAATCGAATCGGCAGTCAGATATGATCATTGGATTACTGGCCGAGCACATGCTTCGTGATCCCGAGCGCTTCACACAGGACGAGCGTGTTTCACGCTGGGCGGCGATCCAGGCGGCAGATCGACAAACGTCGACCGAGCGACGGCAGACCGGACTCGAAGCGCAGAACGTTGCGTCCCGAGTCAGCCGCGCGATGCTGGCCGCGCGTTTGGGGCGGGCGCTCCCTTTGGGCCGTTTGGTGACGCGCGCTGCTGACGTCAGGGGACGCCCATCAGCTGTCACGCGCATTGCGCACGACGCGAGGACTGCTCCGCTGGTTGAAACGGCCGTCGCCGCTGGACAGGGAACAGATCTGCTCGAGGAGGTAGTGGACACCTGGGTCGAGCTGCCGGCCGGAACCCCGAAGGGCGATTATGTCGCCCTGCCGGTGATCGGCGACAGCATGGAGCCGCTTCTCCTGGCGCGAGATGTCGTCCTGGTGAAGCTGGGATCCGATGTCGCTCGCGACACAGTGGTCGTTGCGCGCAAGGGCGAAGGCTATGTCGTCAAATATGTGTCGGAGCTAACCGATCGCGAAATCGAGCTTGCTTCCCTCGGCGCTTCGTATCCTACTGTAAGAATTCCGCGCGTCGATCACCGTATCGTCGGAACCGTGATAGCGCGCCTGCGCAGGTTCTGATCCAACCTATCTGGGACATCACACTAGCTCCAGGTAAGATCGTCGATCGACTTCGGCCAATCCTGCTTGAGCAGCCGCGAAAGCGCGCGATCTGCCAACAGCTTTCCATCAGTCTGGCAGCGCGGACAATAATTCGTCTCGTTATCGGCGTACCTGATGCGCTGAACGGGCGTAGCACAAACCGGGCACGGCTTCCCGAACTTTCCGTGCACCGCCATCTCGTCACGAAACGCGGTGACCTTCTTCGGGAAGTCTCCACTCGATTCCTCGCGCAGCCGCGCCGTCCACTCGGTGAGCACCTCGCGCGTAGCGTCGAAGAGTCGCGCGGTCTCTTCCTCGCTCAATCGCCTGGTGTGCTTTATGGGCGATAGCCGGGCTCGGTGCAGAATCTCGTCCGAGTAGGCGTTGCCGATACCGCTGAACAATCTGGGATCAGTGAGCGATCGCTTGAGGGTGTGATTCTCACGCCTCAACCGCTCGGCGAAATCCACCAGATTGCTTTCAAAAACCTCGAGTCCGCCTCGCTCGAACTGAACGAGTGATGCTTCACCACGCGTGAGCCACAGCGACGCGCGCCGCTTCGATCCGGCCTCGGTAAAGATCAGAGAGCCAGCAGGAAAATCGAACGCGGCGAGGCCAATCCTGCCGGGCACTTTCGCGCCCGTGTCGAGCCAGCGCAGCCGGCCCGCGATCATCAGGTGAATGACGAGGAACAGATCATCGTCGAGCTCGAGGACTATTCTCTTGCCCATCCGCCGCAGCCGGCGCACCACCTTGCCCTCGGCCGCGCTGATGGGAGGATCGAAGGAGCGGAGAAGAAACGGCTTCGCGATCCGCACGCGCTCGAGTCGCTGGCCGGCGACGCGCGCCTCCAGCGCTTCGATGTAGACGACAATGTCAGGATACTCGGGCACGCGCGGCTATCGGCTCATCGCGGCGAGCAGGTAGGAAAGATTCGCTGTGCCATCCATGATCGGCTCGTTGGTCGAGTAGTCACCGACGTCGTCATGATAAACGATGAAGCCCGTGTTGAACGGGGCATACTCGTCGGGCTCGTGCAGGCTGATGCCGCGCAGGTTCTTGTAGATGGATGTATAGACCGGCCCGTCGAGCAGCGCTCCGGTCAGCTCCAGCTTCATCACCTTCGCGACGACCGAATGCGGATCGCGCGCGAAGACGCCATTGTGCGGCAGGCCAATCACCATCGAGACGCCCCATGGATTCGTCCCGAAGAGCCAGTCGAGCGCCGCCTGCTCGTACTCGCGGAACTGGTCGTCGCCAGTCATCCGCCGGTACAGATAAGCCTGGGTTGCAAATGACGCCATGAGATTGTTGGAGCACCAGATGAAAGGGACTCCGATGCGAAACGCGTTGTCCGCGCGGCCAACGACCGCCGCCAATCCTTTCCTATAGTATTCCGCAACCTTGTCACGCTCGGGCCCCCGCCCGGCGCGCCAGATTGCGTAGTGTCCGTTGTTGTGCCAGGGGAACCACTGGTAGTGGCGCGCGGTGTCGGCACCCATCCACGGCGTCACCGGCTCGCGCGATGCGTAGTCCATCGCATCCCTCAGGTAGCGACGCTCGCGGGTGAGCGCATACAGCTCGGCCGCCGCCAGCTCCATGTCGTCTACCCAGTTGTCTTCCTCGTAGAAGTAGGGCGCTTTCGCCGGCGCACCCTGGCACACGCCGGGATCCCGCTTTCCGATTTCGTAGGCGGCAAATGCACGCGCGCGCAACCTCGCCGCGAATGACGGGTCCCGCTTTTTAAAGAGCGATGCGCCGAGGGCGAATGCTGAAGCGTACTTGCCGGCGGTCGAAGCGAGACCGTCCGACCGGTTCTTGTAGTTGAAGAGTCCCTGCGGCTTTCCGGTGCATGGATAAACGGGTCGCTCCTTTCCATGTCCCCAGCCGTAGTTGGACGAATCCGTGTGGGGCAAATCCCAGTAGGCATGATCGCGGTCGTCGCCGAGCTGGTTGTACATCTCCTCGTCGTTCGGAAACATTCTGAGTAGCCAGGTGAGCCCGTGACGCGCTTCATCCAGCACGTCGGCAACGCCGTTCCCGCCGGCGAGACCGCGCGCATCGAACACATCGGCGAAAGCTTTCGGATGATCGCGATACGCCATCAGCATTACATAGGTCGCGTTCGCCGACGTCATCACGTACTGGAGATAGTCGGAAGCATCGGCCCAGCCGCCGGTGACCGGCACGAACTTGCCGGCGCGAGCCGAATCGTCGACGACGATCCCATCGTTGAGGTGGACGACGGTCTTGAACACCGGATTGAATCCGGAGCGCTGCTCTCTCATGTAGTAGAGGAGAGTGTCGGCGGCGCCCGCATATGCGTTTCGCCTGATTCGCACCGTAACCGGGTCGAGCCCGCCAGCGGTGATGCGATACTCGCCTTCAGTGCGGACATCTGAAAAATCGAGCCGGTACGCGTCGATGCACGGACCGAACGGTTTGGCGCGGGTGGCCGGCCGCTCGAGCACCTTCGCCGAGCTCGCAGTAGTGACCACAAAGCTTCGCACGTCCGGAAGATTCTGCAGCCCACACAGAACCGCGATCTTCGGAGCATCGGGGAGGTATCCGAGCTGGTTGACGCGAATTACCGCGGTCGGAGTAACGGCGATGATCTGGAGCGCGAAGGCGAGCGCATTAATCAGCATGGATCCTTACGATATCCTTCCGGCGATTACGCGTCGAGCGCGCGGGTGAAATATTCGCGCGCGATCTCGATGTGAGCGCTATCCATGTAGCTAGACCCGAGAGCACGAGCGCCGCTCAGCGATAGCTCGACTACCGGTCGAGCGAGCCGCCTGAGCTCAGGATCACTCAAGCCAAGCCGGCCCGCGCGCTCCAATAGCTCCGTGCTCGGAGCACCGAGCAGGCGGATCGCGCGATCGGCGGTGTCCGGATCGTAGATCAGGCTCGTGACGAAAACGATCGGAGCCGCAAGCCACTGAATTTCGATGGTGTCCGCTGATCGTAGCTCGAACCAGGCCTTTGGCCGAACCTCGGGGAAGAGC
The DNA here is from genome assembly GCA_041747535.1 of Gemmatimonadaceae bacterium. Taxonomy (GTDB): domain Bacteria; phylum Gemmatimonadota; class Gemmatimonadetes; order Gemmatimonadales; family Gemmatimonadaceae; genus UBA4720. The sequence continues at coordinate 8,529 of JBGTEZ010000313.1, read as the reverse complement.
GTCGAGAGATGAAAATGCCAGTCATCGAGACTGAGCTCGGCGCTCCGCATCCATCCCATAAAGCTGCGATAGCGTGTGGGCTCACCCGTACCGCTCCGCATCGCCAACGCATTAAGCGCAAATCCCAGATAGTGCTGCGCTGGATCCTTTCCGTCCCAGGCGAGACCGGTCCGAGAGCCGTCGAGAGTTCGCCAAAGATGCGCCCGGTAGCTGGCGTGTCCCGTGTCCGCGCCCGCGTAAGTCCGGGAGTTGGCGAACAGCGCGGTAACCAGCGGAGCGAGAGCGTTGAGCAGGAGCCACCGCGACGACGGATCGGTTCCTCGCTCGACGTTGATCTGAAGCGCAGCAGTCTGCCGCATCATGCGGGCGCCCGAAGGGCCGAGTGAATTGAAGAAGTCGGTCATTCGGGCGTAGCGGTCTCGATGCAGCTGGAGCGGCACCGCCGCGATGTCGTTGTACGGATCTACACCGCGGGCGAGAAGCTCAATTCCGTCCGCAGACATCTCCTTCCGAATGGTCTCGGCCAGCTGTTGCAGCGTACTGATCAGCGACGAAGCGCTGTGATGCGGCGAGCTGCTGATCTCGATCTGTCCGCCCGGCTCGAAGGAGATGCGGGCTCCGTCGGCAAGATTCCACGAAGATGGATCCTGCTCGTTCCTTTCCTCTTTCCATCCCTCGCGTGCGGCGATCGCCGAGATCGCCCCGCCGCTCGAGTGCGCCTGACCCTGCGCTGGAACGAATCGCGTCGTCCGGGCGTCGATCGAGATCATCTCGAGCTCGGCGCCGACAGCGCGAGGGGTCGCTGATTGAGTGGGGGAAAACAGCCGCTGCCGGATGTCATCGAGCAGCATCTCTTCGGTGAGACTCACGTGCTTCGGCTCAGGTCTCCGAGCGGGCGAGCGCTAGCGCAAACGAGCCGTCGCTGGCGGGCAGCCACCGTTCCATTACGAGTCCGGACCCGTGGAGAATGTTCTCCAGCGAATCGCGGTCGTACTTGTAGCTCAGCTCGGTGCGAATGGTCTCTCCCAGGCGAAAACCGATCTCGCCGATCTCCGGAACGACCACCTTGTGCGGCCATTTCGCGACCAGGTGCATCTCGATCCGATGCTGCTCCGTCGAATAGATCGCGCGGTGGCTAAAGCCATCAAGCGGAAAATTGGCGTGAAGCTCGCGATTCAGTCTGTCGAGAATGTTCAGATTGAACGCCGCGGTAATGCCTCTCGAGTCGTTGTACGCGCGCTCGATCACTGCCGGGTCTTTACGCAGATCGGCGCCGAGAAGAAACCGGTCGGCCGAGGACATCCCTTTTGCGACGTGTGAGAGAACCTTCACCGCGGCCTCGCGGGGAAAGTTTCCGATCGTGCTGCCGAGAAAGGCGATCAACGTCGGCGCGACGAGATCAGGAAGCACGAACGACTCGGTGATGTCGGAGACGACCGGGATGATGCTCATGTCGGGGTACTCGACCTTGAGCTGAAGCGCGGTCGCCTCGAGAAAATCCCTGCTGACGTCGATGGGAACGTAGCGCTCGGCACGGCCCTGCCGGCGCATTGCATCGAGAATGATCCGGGTCTTCGTCGCGCTTCCCGCACCTAGCTCGACGAGCGAGCACGGCCGCACGGCCGCCACGATCCCGTCAATTACCGCTTCAAGGAGCGCGCGCTCGGAGCGCGTCAGGTAGTACTCCGGAAGCTGCGTGATCTCTTCGAACAGCTCGGAGCCGCGCTCGTCGTAGAAGTACTTTGGCGAGAGCTCCTTCGGCTCGCTGGTCAGCCCGCGACGCACGTCGCGCACCATCTGCTGACGGGATCGGCGAACCGTGTAGGGTGGAGTGCCGCCGACGACATCAGATTCCGGGCCTTCCGTCATGCGCCCTGCGCGCAGCGAAAGCCGCTGAAAATCTGGCGCCTGATGGGATAGTCCCAGTTCCGGAAGGTGCTTCTGATCGCGCCTGCCCGTGTCGCCCAGGAGCCGCCGCGCAAAACCTTGTAGTCGGATCCGAAGAACTCCTCGGAGTACTCCTTGTACGGAAAGCTTCTGAACCCGGGATAGCCGCCGAAGTCGGTGGAAGTCCACTCCCACACATCTCCGATCATCCCGTAGCAGCCCGATGGTGAAATGTTGTCAGGGAACGCTCCCACCGGCGCGGTGTCGAAGGAAAGCTGGTCCACATTCGCCTGCTTTGATGCTTCAATGTTGTCGCCCCAGGGGAACGCCCGGGCTTTGCCCGAGGCATGATCCCACGCCGCTGCCGCTTCCCACTCGGGCTCGGTCGGAAGACGCTTGCCGTCCCAGCGCGCGAATGCCTCCGCCTCGTAATAGCAGACGTGACACACCGGACGCGCGTGATCGATGGGGCGGACGAGATCCATCACTCGCTCCGTCCACTCAGTGCCTTCGCGCTGCCAGTATTTCGGCGCGTTCGCGTTGGTCTCGGCGAGCCAGCGGCGGCCGCCTTCCGACCAGAGGTCGCTTCGCGTGTAGCCGCCGTCGGTGATGAATTCCAGATATCGGCCGTTCGTCACGGGGCTGCGGTCGATCAGAAACGGTTTCAGCAGGGCGCGATGTCGTGGTCGCTCATTGTCGTACGCGGCGCGGGTGTCATCAGTCCCGATCGTCACCTGTCCGCCCGGAAAACGGACCATGTCGGGTAACGGTGCCGGCGCCGCCGGCTGCGCACGGGCGCGGGGAGCGGCGTAAGGCACGCCCTGCTTCAGCTGCAGCGTCTGCAGAATGGTTTCGTTGTGCTGGTACTCGTGCTGCAGCACCATGTGGTAGACGAATCCTTCGCGAAGCAACGGGTTGTCGTCGTCCCATTCCAGCTTGTCGAGCTGGTCGAGGACCTTGGAGCGGATCTCGCGAAGCCGCGCCAGCATCTGGTCGAGCGTCGGCAACGGAAGCGAGGCGCGCTCCGCCCGCGGGTGTTCGAACGGATTGTACATCCCCGGCATCTCCGAGAACTCGATCGCCCCGCTCAGGTTTCGCGTGAGCCAGAGCTCCTCGAAGTGTGCAATGTGCCCGACATCCCAGATGATCGGGCTCATGAGCGGATCGTGCTGCCGATGCAGATCCGCGTCCGACAAATCCGAGATGATGAGCAGAGTCCGTTCGCGCGCCTCGGTCAGAAGATCGCTGATGGACTGTTTGGAAGGACGCGCCTCAATGGCGGCTATAGGCATTATGGCGGGGAAGGGTCGTTTGAAGGAAGCGTAGTGCAATGATATTGCCGTTGCCAGCGCGACAGCCGATCTTCAGCGGGTGATTTCTTCGCCGGCACTGGCAATTTGAGCGGGACCGACAAAGCCGTCATCCTTGCCCGCGGGCTGGGGACGCGCATGCGTGCCGACGCGGGCGGAGCATCTCTCGATCCTGGCCAGGCAACGGCTGCTAAAACGGGCGTCAAGGCGATGATACCGATGGGACGGCCGTTCCTCGACTACGTGCTCGGCTCGCTGGCGGACGCGGGATTCAGGAAAATATGCGTGGTGATCGGGCCCGAGCACTCGCAGGTCCGGGATCACTACGAGAGAAAGGTCTCGCTGTCGAGAATCACTATTGAATTTGCCGAGCAGGCACAGCCTCGGGGCACCGCGGATGCCGTCCTCGCCGCGGAGTCTTTTGCGAACGGCGATAGCTTCGCGGTTCTCAATTCCGACAACTATTACGGTTCGTCGGTGCTCGCGGAAATGAGCCGGCTGCGACAGCCGGCGGTAATAGGATTCGCGCGCAGCGGACTCATCGAGCTTGGGAACGTCCCGCCCGATCGCGTCACCCGGTTCGGCGCGCTCGATGTCGGACCCGATGGATTTCTGCGTCGGATTCTGGCCAGGCCCGACGAATCGATGGTCGCGTCCGGCGAAGAGATCTACGGAAGCATGAACTGCTGGCTCTTCGACAGCGGGATTTTTCGGGCATGCCGGGAGGTTGCCGTGTCGCCGCGGGGCGAGCTGGAACTGCCGAGAGCGGTGCAGCTGGCGATCGACAGTCACGGACTCAGGATGAAGGTGATCAAGGTTCGCGCAGCGGTACTCGACCTCTCCAGCCGTGCCGACATTGCCGGAGTGCAGGCGCGGCTGCGCGATGTTCAGGTACAGCTGTGAGATTTGCGCGGCCCCTGCCGTGCACGTAGGTTTTTCGGTTCGACCGTAACATGGCCAATCCTCAGCAAACTGCTCTCAGCCCGTCGGGCAATCCCGGTCCGATGATGGCCGTCTTCGAGCGGGTCCCTTCGATCGCAGGCACCGTCGTCGTGGTGCTCGGCGCGTTCGTCCTCGCCGGCTGGGCCCTCGATCTGGAGTTCGTGACAAAGGCGACGCGCGGATTTCCAATGATTCCGTTGACCGCGCTCTGCTTCGTTCTTGCCGGCGGGTCTCTGATCGTGGCGGTCCGCTCGAGGCGCAGCGCGACCACCGAGGGGATTCAGCAGGCGCTCGCCGCGCTCGTGGGAACGATCGCGCTCATCACGCTCTACGAGTACGCGCGCGACAGCGGAACCGGCATCGACCTGCTGCTATTCGGCGACAAGCTCGTGGACATGCCGTGGAATCCCCCCGGCCGCATCTCGATCAACAGCGCAGCGACGCTTCTTCTCCTCGCCCTGGCGCTGCTTTCGCTCTCCCACGACCGGCGGGACCGCGATCTGCGCGCGCAGTGGTTCGCCATTCCCGCCCTCCTGATCCCCCTCGTCGCGATACTCGGCTACGTCTTTGGGGTGAGAGGCATGTATAGCCTTTCTCACTCGACAGGCATGGCGGTGCCGACCGCGATCGGTCACCTGGTTCTCGGCGTCGGGATTCTTTTCGCCAACAATGAGCGGGGAGTTCCGGCGCTGCTGATCGACGAGGGTGCGGCGGGCGTGCTTACCCGGCGGCTGCTCCCTGCCGCTCTCATCGCGCCGGTGGTGCTGGGTCTGTTCCGGCTCGCGGGCGAGACCGCCGGATTGTACGAGACCGAGTTCGGCGTCTCGCTCTTCGCTGTATCGAGCATCGTGACGTTCGTGGTGCTCGTGCTCTGGTCGGCGCGGGCGCTGCGCGAAAGCGACAAGGAGCGGGTCGCTCTGCTCGCCATGGAGCAGCAGGCGCGCGCGATCGCCGAACGCGCGCGAACCGAAGCCGAAACGGCGCGCGCGGAAGCGGAGCGGGCGAACACCATCAAGACCGATTTCCTCGCTGTCATGTCGCACGAGCTTCGCACCCCGCTGACCGCGATCATGGGTTACGAAGAGCTGCTTTCAGACGGCATCACCGGCCCGGTCACGGAGCTCCAGCGCCAGCAGCTGGGAAGGATAAACGCGAGCGCGCGGCACCTGCTCGGCCTGATCGACGAGATTCTCACCTTCGCGCGCGTGGATGTGGGCCGCGAGCGGGTGAGATGGGAATCGATGTCTGTGAACCAAACTCTCGGTGACGCCGCGTCGCTGATCGAGCCGATGGCCACCGCGAAAAAGCTGAGATTCGTCATCGAGCTGCTCGAGGAGGATCAGGCGATACAGACCGATGGCACCAAGCTGCGGCAAATGCTGGTGAACCTTCTCTCCAACGGCGTGAAATTCACGGAGAAGGGAGAGGTGCGGCTAACCTGCGCGGTGCGGGACGGGACGCTCGAAATCCGGATTGCCGATACCGGCGTCGGAATCGACGCGGCAAACATCGAGTACGTCTTCGAGGCTTTCTGGCAGCTGGAGCAAAGCGTTACGAGGAAAGCAGGTGGCACCGGGCTCGGACTCAGTGTCACCCGAAAGCTCGCGCGCCTGCTCGGAGGTGATGTGACTGTCGCCAGTCGCATGGGAGCTGGCACGACCTTCCTGCTGACATTGCCTCTTCTGGCTCCGACGGGAGAGATCGTTCGGCGCCGCGATACTCCTACCGGACCGCTGCTTTCGCTGCAGACCTAACCCGTAAACGGATTCCAATGACCATTCGCTTCTCTCTCGGCGCGATGTCGCTGATGGCTATTCTTGGCTCCTGTGCGACTGTTCCACCACAAGCCACCGCAGTCGCGCCTCTCACAAGCTCGTATCGTGCCCCGGCCGACAGAATCATCGCCGCCGCGCTCGCCGACAGCGCCGCGTGGAACCGAACGGCGGAACTCACCGACAAGTTCGGGCACCGGCTGAGCGGCTCGAAGTCTCTCGAGGATGCGCTCGACTGGATAATGGCCGAGATGAAGCGCGATGGACTGGAGAACGTGCGCGGCGAGCCGGTGACGGTACCGCACTGGGTGCGGGGCGAGGAATCCGCGACGCTCGTCCGTCCGCGCGCGGTCAAGCTCAGCATGATCGGACTCGGCGGCAGCATCGGTACTCCGGGCGAGGGGATTACCGCTCCGGTGATCGTGGTCAGCGATCTCGCCGATCTGACGGCCCGTTCAGCGGAAGTTCCGGGCAAGATCGTGCTGTTCGACGTGCCGTTCACCAACTACGGCGCGACGGTTCGTTATCGCTCCATCGGCGCGATCGAGGCGGCGAAGGTGGGTGCGGTCGCCAGCCTGATCCGGTCGGTGGGCTCCTATTCGATCCAGAATCCGCACACCGGGAGCATGAGGTACGACACGGCGGTGAAGCGGATTCCCGCCGCCGCACTGAGCGCCGAAGACGCGATGATGCTGCACCGCATGCAGCGGCGCGGTGAGGAAATCGTGTTGACGCTGAGAATGGGTGCGCGCCAGCTCCCGGATGCGCAGTCACGCAATGTCGTGGCGGAGCTGCGCGGGTCCGAGAAGCCCGATGAGATCGTGGTGATGGGTGGTCACATCGATTCCTGGGATGCCGGGGTGGGAGCGATGGACGATGCGGGTGGAAGTGTCGCTGCCTGGGAAGCCCTGCGCGTGATCAAGAAGCTCGGGCTTCGCCCGCGTCGCACGATTCGCGTCGTGCTGTGGACGAATGAGGAGAACGGCCTTCGTGGCGCGACGGCATACAGAGATGCGCATCTCAGCGAGATCGACAAGCACGTACTCGCCATCGAGTCGGACAACGGTGTTTTCAAGCCGTCCGGTTATTCGATCGCGGGCAACGACGCCGCGCTCGAGACGGGACGGCAGATCGCCGCTTTGCTCTCTTCGATTGGCGCGACGGATGTGCAGCGCGGCGGTCCGCAGGCCGATGTTTCGCCGCTGGCCGAGCGCGGCGTTCCGGCGGCGGCACCGATAGTTGATGGCAGCCGGTATTTCTGGTTCCACCATTCGGCCGGCGACACGATGGACAAGCTCGATCCGCGTCACATGGCCGAGTGCGTCGCGGTAATGGCGGTTCTCGCGTATGTCGCGGCTGATATGCCGGAACGTTTTCCGCGTGCGGCGCCGGGTGATTCAGTTCCGCGCCGGATCCCGCGCTGAGTATCTGCGTCAGCGCGCGGGAAGGCAGGGTGAGAGTCCTCTTCGGCGGCGACGCTCGCTCGGGCGGAGCCCCTAACTACGCTCCCTCGCTCCGCTCGGTCGCGGGTCTCCTGGTCGCTCGCTAAGGCCGCCTGCAAGAACTCTCACCCTACCTTCCCCCTCACACCTCGGTAACGCAGAGAAGCGCGCGGTCATCCGTGCAGCGAACTAAGCGCCGTCGGGCCACGCAACTTTGAACCGCGCCCTGATGTCTCCACGAGCGTTCGCTAGCGCATCCTCGAGTTCCCGCATCGGCTAGCTGCTTCATCCCGGCGTGAATTTCGATAGGTTCTTCACCTCGCGCGTGTGTGGTGCAGGGTTTCATACTTGCGCGGGCCCTATTGTTCCTGGAGATCTCTGTGGGGGGGGGTGAGAGGTTGGGCGCCCGCGCGAGCGTAGCGCCGAAGCGGGCGCCCAGCCTCTCCCCCCTACACTGATCTCCAGGAAACGACAAGGTTAGCGAGTATGACGCGTGACCGAGTTCATCAGCGGCGGAATTTCCCCGAGCAGCTCGCGGGCGAGGAAACCAACCGGACCGATCTTGCGTGCGAGACGATTGCCCGCTTCGCCGTGGATGTAAACCGACCACGCGCCTGCCTGCTCGGCGGTCGCTCCGCGGGCGAGCAATCCAACGGCGATTCCCGCGAAGACATCGCCCGAGCCCGACGTGGCCAGTCCGACTTTGCCCGTCGAGTAGTGAAACAGCTCACCGTCTGGAGTCGCGATCCAGGTCTCCGGACCCTTGAGGGCGACGACGGCATCGAGCGCGCGAGAAACTGTCGTGGCGATTCCCGCCGGATCGCGATCGATGGTCTGGAGCGTGTCACCAGTCAGCCGCGCCATCTCCCCGGCGTTGGGGGTGAGCAGCACCTGCGCATCGGCTGAAAACCGATAACGCCCGCCGCGCAGGGCGCTGAGCGCAATCGCATCCAGCACCAGCGGCCCGCGCGCGATGCGCGGCAGGAGCAGCTCCATCATTTTCTGGATGGCGTCTTCGTCGAGCATGCCCGGTCCCACCAGAAATGCGTCCGCTCCTTCAGCGCAGTCGGCCGCGCGCTGTCCCGCCTGGCGGTCGAGATTGCCGTTCGGCGTTTCTGGCAGCCCGATAACGCGGGCCTCGGGAATCGCGACACCGAGAGCGACGCCGATCGAGCG
>JBGTEZ010000312.1:0-7131 GCA_041747535.1 Gemmatimonadaceae bacterium | reverse complement strand
CCGCGTCCGGCTCCGCGTCCAGCGCCGGCCGACACCGGCGGACCAAGAGTGCTCACGGGTCCGGAGCCGACCGATACCGCGCCGCGCCAACCGCCGCCGACGGACACCGTTCCAGGGCGACCGGGATTGACACGATGAACGTCGGTGCTGCCGTTCGCGCGACAATCACCTTCCTGATCTTCATCGTTCTCCACTACACGCTCCGTCCTCTTCTGGGGTGGAGAGCACCGATGGACTTTCTGGTTCTTGCGCTCCTGCTGGCCGCCGTCAGAGTGCGGCCCGGAACGGCAGCGATTATCGGGTTTTTGCTCGGCCTGGTGTCCGACTCGCTCGCGCCCGAGGCCCTCGGAGCGGGCGCGATCGCGATGACCGCCATTGGCTTCGGGGCTTCGTACCTCAAAGCGGTCTTCTTTGCGGACAACCTGGTTCTGAACGCCTTCTTTTTCTTTCTGGGAAAGTGGGTGTTCGACATCATGTACTTCATCGGCGAGCAGCGGGTCCACGGCGTCGAGCTCGTGCAGCAGCTGCTGCTTTGGTCGCCGTTGTCGGCGGCGGTTACCGCGGCTGCGGGCGTGCTGTTACTGTTCATCATGCGCCCGCTCCTCGAGCCGTCCTCCTCATGAGCTTTCACCCGAACGACGTTGCGCGTCGGGCGCGTGCCAGCTCGATGGCGATCTTCGTTGGCTTCGTGGTACTCGTCGGTGCGTTCTTCCGGACACAGGTACTGCAGCACCGTCAGTACGTCATGCAATCCGAGGAAAACCGGCTCCGTCCGATTCCGCTTCCGGCACCGCGTGGCATCATCTACGACCGCAAGGGCGAGGTGATAGCGGAGAATCTTCCGGCGTATTCGGTGTCCATTACGGCGCCGAACGAGGACAGCCTGCGTAGCGCGCTCAACCAGCTGGCGAGCACGCTTCAGCTCGAGCCCTTTCGGATCAACGCCGCGATCAGGCGGTACCGGCGCGCTCCGACGAGACCGACGGTGGTTCTCAACGACGCGTCGATCGACATCGTGTCGGTACTCGAGGAGCACCGCCTCGACTATCCGCGTCTCATCATTCAATCCGTTCCCAAGCGCTACTACCCGGATGGGCCGGCCGTCGCTTCGTTCATCGGCTACACCAGCGAGATCAGCGAGACGGAGCTGAATCGTCCCGAGTACGAGGGCTACAAGCCGGGCCAGCAGATCGGAAAGGGTGGCCTCGAGAAATTCTACGAGGCGACGTTGCACGGGCGCGAAGGAGTTCGTTTCGATGAGGTCGATGCCCGCGGCCGTCCGGTGCGCGGCGAAGGTCCGCGGCCCGACCTCGTTCCGATCGGGGCTCCGCCGCTTTACACCAACATCGACATGGACCTTCAAAGGTTCACGGCAGCGATCTTCGGTGATTCTCTCCAGGGAGCCGCTGTCGCGCTCGAGCCGCAGACGGGTGCCGTGCTCGCGCTCTACAGCGCTCCCGCATTCGACCCCAATAAATTCACCGGCGGAATTCCGGCGGACTACTACAACGAGCTGCTGACCGACGAGCGCCGGCCCCTCGTCAACAAGGCGATACAGGGAAGGTACGAGCCCGGCTCGACGTTCAAGCTCGCAACGGCGATTCTCGGACTCGAGCACAAAGTAGTGAGACTCGACGAAAAAATGCCGGTGCCATGCACCGGCGGATATCAGTACGGGGCTCGCTATTTCAAGTGCTGGGACAAGCGAGGCCACGGCTCGCTCGCTCTCGAGGGGGCAGTCAAGCACTCGTGCGACGTGTACTTCTATCAGCTCGGTCTGAGAATCGGTCTCGCGCGCATGATCGCTGGTGGAATAAAGCTGTCCTTCCGCGAGAAGTCGGGTATCGACCTGCCCGAGGAAAACCGCCCGATCTGGCCGTACGCCATTCAGTACTACAATGAGAGATTCGGCCGCAACTGGAGCAACGCCGAAGTGCTCAATCTGTCGATCGGGCAGGGGTCCAATTCACAGACAGTGATAAGTATGGCGAAGTTCTACACCGCGCTGGCGACCGACGGGCGATATGCGCGGCCGGGGATCGCGCGTGTGACCCCCACGCGTACGCCGATCTACAACATCACGCAGCAGCAGGACTCCGCAATCAAGGTAGCATTGGCCGCCGTGGTGGAAGCCGGCGGAACCGCCGGAGCTTCCGCTCTCGTCGGGATGAAGCTGGCCGGAAAAACGGGAACCGCCCAGAACGCCGCTGGTGAGGACGCTGACCACGGGTGGTTCGTCGGGTATGCGCCGGCAGGTGATCCGGCCAATCCTCCCAAGATCGTCGTTGCGCTGCTCATCGAGTTCGGTGAGCACGGCTCGCGGGCGGCGCGCATCGCGTCGGCAATCATCGCCCACTATCTGGGCGTCAGGACTCAGCTGTCCACCTGGGCCGAAGGAGAATGAGCCGCGCGATCGTCGCGGATTACAAGCTTCTCACCGCGGCCGGTCTGCTTTCCCTCTTCGGACTCGCGATCGTTTACTCCGCCGGACAGACGGACACGCCGACCGCTGTTGCCGGCGTCTACAAGTCCCAGGCGGTCTGGCTCCTGATCGGGATTGGCTTCGCCTATGGAGTCGCTCAGTCTTCGGTGCGGTTCATCGAGTGGATGACCATTCCACTCTACGCTCTCTCCATAGTCCTGCTGGGCCTGACGCTGGTGATCGGCACCGGCGCCGGCACAGCGGCAAGCACCAAGAGCTGGCTCGCGATCGGAGGGATTCGGATTGGCCAGCCGTCGGAGATCGCCAAGATCACGGTCGTCCTGATGCTGGCGAAGGTTCTCACTGCCACGCGTGAAACGCCCAAGTCGCTCCTCGAGCTGTGGAAGCCGGCGATCATCGTGCTCATTCCCTGGGCGATCATCATGCTGCAGCCGGATCTCGGCAGCGGCATCGTCTTCATCGGGATTTTCTTCGCGATGCTCTACTGGTCGGGCGTCGCATGGCCGCTGCTGATTCTCATCGCGAGTCCCGCTGTCAGCCTCATTCTGTCGTTCAGCGTCGGGCTGTGGGGCGCGTGGTTCTTCATCCTGCTCGCGCTCGTCCTCTGGTACCGCCCCTATCTGCTCGAGGGCATCGTGCTGATGGTCCTCAACGTGGCGACCGGCGTCGTCGCCCCGATGATGTGGGAGAAACTCGCGCCGTACCAGCAGAACCGTCTGCGAACATTTCTTGATCCCTCGGCGGATGTCCGCGGGTCCGGCTACCACGTCATTCAGTCGAAGGTGGCGATCGGGTCGGGCGGGTTTTCCGGCCAGGGCTACACTCTCGGGACACAGAAGCGCCTGGCGTTCCTTCCCGAACAGCACACCGATTTCATCTTCGCCGTGGTCGGCGAGGAGCTCGGCTTCATCGGTGTGACGATCGCGCTGGGCCTGTTCCTGTGGCTGTTCCTGCGCGTCACCCAGATCGCCGAGCGTGCGAACGATTCCTACAGCAGCCTCGTCGCGTTCGGACTGATGTCGGGCTGGTTCGTCCACGTGCTGGTGAACGTGGGAATGACGCTCAACCTGATGCCCATCACCGGAATTCCGCTGCCGTTCTTCAGCTACGGCGGGTCGTTCATGCTCGCGTCCTGGGTCGCGGTCGGGATCCTCATGCGCATCTCGGGCGAAGGGAGAGGGAGCGCGCTCTCGCTTCGGAGATAGCGGGGGAGTCTTGATCGCGTAGCGGCTCTCTGTCGTGGTTTGCGGGAACTGCAACCGCTGAGGGGAACGGGTAGCAGGTAGGAGAGGCGTAGGAGCTAGGTGATCAGGTCACTACGCCGCGACTTATCCCGGCATTCTGACAGCAACTGCCTGCGTGCTCGCGAGTGGTGGTTTGCATAACAGGCAAGTCGGAGTTTAGTGACCTGCCGACCTTGTACCTACGCCACTCTCACCTCGTACCCGTTCCCCTCGGCAGTTGCAGTTCCCACGGCCGGCCAGAACCCGATCGGAGCTCCACGCGCTCCGATCCTCTTATGCGGGGTTTACCTCTTCGGTAGATTGCCCCATGGCTTGGTTTAAAAAGGAGAAGAAGCCCCGCCTCCCCCGGCGCGAGAAGCACGAGATCCCGCCCGATGCGTGGGAGAAGTGCGACGCCTGCGGACACACGGATCTCCGCGAGAAGTTCGTGCGGAATCTCAATGTCTGCCCCAGCTGCGGGTTTCACCGCCGCATTCGCGCCAGCGAGTACGCCGTCATCCTGCTCGACGAAGGGACGATCGAAGAAACGGAGCTCGACATCCGGTCGACCGACCCCCTCAAGTTTCCGGACTACGAAGCGCGGCTGAAAAAAGCGACCGCCAATGCCGGTGAAGGCGACGCGATACTCACCTTCACTGGACAACTTGGCGGAATGCCGGTGTGTCTCGCGGTGATGGACTTCGCCTTCATGGGCGGGTCCATGGGCTCGGTCGTCGGCGAGAAGATCGCCCGGCTCGGCCAGCGCTCACTCGAGCGCAAGTATCCCCTCATCATCATCTCCGCCTCAGGGGGCGCGCGCATGCAGGAAGGCGTGCTGTCGCTGATGCAAATGGCCAAAGCCGCGGCGATACTCTCCCAGCTCTCCGAGCGGCGGATTCCTTACGTCTCGATTCTTACCAACCCGACCACCGGGGGCGTGAGCGCTAGCTTCTCCATGCTCGGCGACGCGATTCTCGCCGAGCCGGGCGCAGTGATTGGGTTCGCGGGGCCACGCGTGATCAAGCAGACGATCGGGCAGGATCTTCCCGAAGGATTCCAGACCGCCGAGTTCCTGCTCGAGCACGGAATTGTCGACAGCGTGGTTCCGCGGAGCGAGCTCAAGCGCACTGTCGGGCAGCTGCTGCGGCACATGAGCGGTAAACCAGCTTCGGCAGGGTGGACGACGTCCTGACGCCGTACGGCGAAGCGATCCAGGCGCTTTTCGCCCGCACCACCAACGACACTAAGCCCGGTCTTGAGCGCACTCTCGCGCTTCTCGCGATGGTGGGCTCGCCCCACGAGAATCTCCGCTCCATCCACGTCGCCGGCACCAACGGAAAGGGAAGCGTGGTCGCGACGGCGGAGGCGCTGCTCCGCGCGACCGGACTGCGGGTCGGACGCTATACCTCTCCGCACCTAATCGATTTCCGTGAGAGAATCACTGTCAACGGTGTGCCGATTCCCGAGGCGAGCGTTCTCGCGTTTCTCGAGCGGTGGACGCCCGCCGCGGAAAAGCTGGGTGCGACGTTCTTCGAGCTTACCACCGCACTCGCGTTCGAGTGGTTCGTCGAACAGGGAGTGGATATCGCGGTGGTCGAGACCGGACTTGGCGGCCGCCTCGACTCAACGAATGTCCTCTCACCGAGGGTCGCCGTCGTCACCTCGATCGCCGAAGACCACACCGACCTCCTCGGATCCACGCTGCCGGAGATTGCGCGCGAGAAGGCCGGGATCTTCAAGCGTGGCACGCCAGCGGTGATCGGAGAGCCCGGCGGCGAAATCCAGATTCTTCTCGCCGCGGCCGCGCGGGATGCCGGAGCCGTGCCGGTGACGGTCGTTGACGATGCCTACGGGATCGGTGAGATCTCTCTGTCCGCGCGCGGCACGACGTTCGGCCTGAGTCATGGTGGCGAGGAAGCATCGATCACCACCCCGCTGATTGGCCGGCATCAGGCACGGAACACCTCCGTCGCGATTGCAGCCGTCAACGCGCTCGGCGATGCCCACCGCGTCGATCTTGCGTCCGTATCCGGGGCCCTCGGGAGCCTGTTTCTCCCCGGGCGCTTTCAGCGCTGGCGAAGCCTCATTTTCGACGTCGCCCACAACCCTGCCGGTGCGCAAACGGTCGCGGAATCGCTCCGCGCGATCGGGTCGCCTCAGCCGCGCACGGCGGTGGTCGCAGTGCTCGCCGACAAAGACTGGAGAAAGATGATTCGCGCGTTGTCGGCGGCCGTCGATCGCTTTGTGTTTACCAACGCTCCGTCGGCTCCCGCGAATCGCGCCTGGGACCCAGGGGTGGCAAACGAATTTGCCCAAGTTGAGGGCTTCATTAGTGAGGTGGAGCCCGAGCTCGGCGCGGCGCTCGCACGGGCCGAGCAGCATGGCGGTACCGTGCTGATTACCGGGTCGTTTCATACCGTCGGTGACGCGATGTCGCGCTTGCAGGTGTCTCCATTCGCCGCGTAGCTTTCCTTGATGTCACAGGGAGCTTTACCCGGTTTTCGTGATTTCTATCCTGACCAGCTCGCGACGCGGAATTACCTGACTGGAATCTGGCGGGACGTCGCGCGCCGCTACGGATTCGTCGAGTACGACGGTCCGCCGCTCGAGCCCCTCGAGCTGTACACACGGAAGAGTGGCGAGGAAATCGTCGGACAGCTCTATGCGTTCACGGACAAGGGCGGGCGCGAAGTCGCGCTGCGCCCCGAAATGACGCCCACCCTCGCCCGCATGGTGGCGGCGAAGGCGAGCGCTCTTCGCAAGCCAATCCGCTGGTTCTCGGTGCCGCAGCTGTTCCGGTACGAGCGGCAGCAGCGCGGCCGGCTCCGTGAGCATTTCCAGCTGAACGTGGACATCATCGGAGAAGCATCGGTCGCCGCCGACGCCGAGCTGCTGGCGGTGGCAATCGATGTCATGCGCGCAGTCGGACTTACTTCGGCTGACGTCCGCGCCAGGGTGTCCGATCGCCGGCTTCTCACCGGGATACTCACTCACGTCGGCGTCGCAAGCGAGTCGCTCGCGGCGGTGTTCGGCGCGATCGACAAGGCGGGACGCGAGCCGCGGGAAGTCACCCTCGACAAGATTGCGAAGATCGTCAGCGACAAAGCAGCAAACAACGCCATCGAAAAAGTGCTCACGAGCGCGCGCGACTTCGAGGCGCTGGCAAGCCAGTTCGGGCGTGTTCCGGAGATTGCCGGCCAAATCTCGGACATGCGGGAGTACCTGCGCTTTCTTGACGCCCTTGGTGTCGGCGACTGGATCGATTTCGATCTCTCGATTGTGCGCGGTCTCGCTTACTATACGGGGAAGGTGTTCGAGCTCTTTGACGCGAAAGGCGAGCTGCGGGCGATCTGTGGCGGAGGTCGCTACGACGACCTGCTCTCAACCATCGGCGATGTCGATATGCCCGCGCTCGGATTTGGAATGGGAGATGTCGTCCTTTCCGATCTGCTGCGCACCCGAAAC
>JBGTEZ010000311.1:0-2673 GCA_041747535.1 Gemmatimonadaceae bacterium | reverse complement strand
GCACCCGCGCGATCTCCGCGGCAACCTTGGCCTCGTCGGCGGTGAGTCCGTTCCGAAGTCCGTCGAGAAGCGATACCAGTGCCGCGTGGGCGGCGCGTGCCCGCGGCGGCGGCGCGTATCGCCCGAACGCAGCCGACTCCCACGCCGCGCTCGCCATCGATTCGATCGCTGCACGCGCCGTCGCATCGCCGATTCCGGGGAGCAGCAACAGCAGCCGGTACCAGCTCACTTCGTCGCGCGGGTTCTCGAGGATACGGAGGAATGCGAGCACATCCTTGACGTGCGCCGCCTCGAGGAATTTGAGGCCGCCCCACTTCTCGAATGGAATCTTCCTGTTCGTCAACTCGATCTCGAGCTCGGCCGACATATAGCCGGCGCGGAACAGCACCGCGATCTGGCGCAGCGGAATTCCTTCTTCGTGCAGCTCCAGAATACGGTCGACCACGAATTGAGTTTGCTGCGGCTCGTCCTTCGCCACGACGAGCCACGGCTGCTCTCCACCCGTCCTCTGCGTCCACAGATTCTTGGTGAACCTCTCGGGCGCCCGCGAAATCAGGGTGTTCGTCACGCTCAGTATCGGCTGCGTAGATCGATAGTTCTGCTCGAGGGTGACCACGGTTGCCCCCTCGAACTGCCTCGGAAAGTCGAGGATGTTGCGGAAGTTCGCGCCGCGGAACGAGTAGATGCTCTGGGCATCGTCGCCGACAACGGTGATGTTAGCGTGGGTGCGACACATTCCGCGGAGGATGCGCGCCTGAAGGACGTTGGTGTCCTGGTACTCGTCCACCAGCACGTGGTCGTACATCGCGGCGATGCGCCCGGCCAGCTCCGGCGACGTCTCGAGCATCAACGCCCAGAACAGCAGCAGATCGTCGTAGTCGACCAGATTCCGGTCCTGCTTCCGCGCCGTGTAGTCGGCGTAGATCTTTCCGAAATCCTCGAGGTAGTCCACGAACTGCGCGTACTCCTCGCGCACGATCTCGTCGACGGAGATTTCCGTGTTGATGTGCCGCGAATAGACGTACTGAAGCGTCTCTTTCTTCGGGAATCGCTTCGATTTGGCGGCGTAGCCGAGGCTCGCACGCGAGAGCTGCATCAGGTCGGCGGAATCGCCCTGATCCATGATCGTGAAGTCCTTCGCCAGCCCGGCCGACTCGCCGTACTTCCGCAACAGCCGGTGCGCGGTGCCGTGAAACGTCCCGCCATGCACCCGCTTGCTGGTTCCCCCGACGAGCGTTTCAGCGCGCGAGAGCATCTCCTGCGCTGCGCGTCTGGTGAAAGTGAGAAGGAGGAGCCTCTCGGCGGGGACGCCGCGGTCGATCAGGTGCGCAACGCGGTAGACGAGGGTTCGTGTCTTGCCAGTGCCGGCACCAGCGATGACGAGAAGCGGCCCGTCGCCATGAAGGGCAGCGGCCGCCTGCTCGGGATTCAGCTCGGCCGCGAAATCGCGACCCCCCCCTCCACCCGCCACCTTCGATTGTGGGCGAGCGGGATATACGCGAAGTGTGTCGGTCATGCCGCCGCTTCGAGCAGCGACGAAAGTGGAGTGGCTACCGTTTTGAGATTGAAGGTTGCGGCGAAGCTCTCACACACCGTGCGACTCACATCCTCGGCGTTGGGATCTCCACCGAGCTCCCTGGCCATCGAAGTCATCTCGACGCCGCTGATACCGCACGGAACGATCAGGTCGAAAAACGACAGATCGGTCGTGACGTTGAGCGCGAACCCATGCCACGTCACCCAGTCGCGCGCGTGAACTCCGATGGACGCGATCTTCCGCCCGCCCCCGGCCGTCCAGACTCCGGTGAGTCCCGCATTCTGCTCGGCCACTATCCCGTACGCGCCCAGCGAGTGGATCAGCGACAGCTCGAGCTGCCTCAGGTACCAGTGCAGATCCTGCTTGTGCTGCTTAAGATCGATGATCGGATAACCGACCAGCTGTCCCGGTCCGTGGAAGGTGACGTCGCCGCCACGCTCGACCTCGAACAGCTCGACTCCCTTCGTCGCCAGGAATTCCGGCGAAGCGAGGAGGTGCTTTCCCTTGGAAGACCTGCCGAGCGTAACGACCGGGGAATGCTCGACGAGAAGAAGAACATCGTGCGGGATTGCACCCGATATCCGGTCGCGCGCGAGCGTGCGCTGGAGCTCGAGCGCTTCGGCGTAAGGCACTCTGCCGAGCGGAACGGTCCACAGCTCTCGCACGCTCACGATGGCAGCGCCCTACGCGTGCAGGAGCTTCCCGAGCGAGTCGAGCGCGGCTTCCGCGACGGCTTCGGACAGGGTCGGGTGTGCGTGGATGGCCAGATCGACCTCTTCCACCGTGTACTCGTTCTCGCGGGCGACGGCCAGCTCGTGAATGAGCTCGGTGGCGTGAGCGCCGATGATGTGGGCGCCCAGTATCTCGCCGTACTTCGCATCGCGGATGATCTTGACGAATCCTTCCGTCTCACCCGAAGTGCGCGCGCGCCCGTTGGCGGAGAAGGGAAACTTGCCGACCTTGTAGTCGATCTTCTTCTCCTTCACCTGGGCTTCGGTCATCCCGATCGATGCTACCTCCGGATGGCAGTAGGTGGCGTTGGGGATGTTGCCGTAGTTCACGGGGTGGACGTGCTTCTGCCCGGTGAGGAACTCCGCGAACACGATTCCTTCGCGCTGGCCCTTGTGGGCGAGCAT
>JBGTEZ010000310.1:0-2460 GCA_041747535.1 Gemmatimonadaceae bacterium | reverse complement strand
AACAGCTCCACGGTCTCGTTCGGCCAGGGAGCGTAGCCGGTGAGATCACCAAGGTGATAGATCGCGTCGATGTCCCGTTTGCCGATGTCGTCGAGAACGGCTCGCAGGGCGGGAAGATTCGCGTGGATGTCCGAGATCAGTCCGATTCGCATCAAGCCGGATCCCGCTTTGGCAACGCGCGCTTCATCACCACCGCCGTGTCGGGACATGCTCCCCGAAATTCACGTGACGCGCGCACCGACTCCGGAACCTGCGCCCGGCTGGAGCGAGTGAAGCCGAAGCGCGGAAAGTACTCCTCGGCTGTAGTCGTCAGCAGATAGATCTCGGCTACTCCCCCCGCGGCCGCGCGCTCGAGCAGCTCGCGCACGAGCCTGCTGCCGAGACCGTTGCCACGCGAATCGAGTGAGACTGCCGCCGAACGCAGCAAGGCAGCCTCACCGTATCTCTCGATGCCGATCACTCCGGCGATGCCATCTGCTTCCTCGGCAACGATGAAGCCGGCAAGGTTCGCTTCCACCCCATCGAGCGGAAGCTCGCTGGCAGACAAAAGCCGCGTGACGGCCGCGAGATCGTCCCTCGTCGCCGCTCTCAAGCGCATCTCTACTTCCCGCAGCAGCTCGGTCCGCAGCAGGCCGCCGGCTTCGTCGCCCGCACGAATGCCCCCATGAATTTTCCATCGATCCGGGTGGCGAGATCTCCTTCATCCAGCCCGGTGCCGGCAAGGAACGCGGTGGCGTCCTCGGCTTTGTAGATCCTCGTCGGCTCGATCGATGGATTCTCGAACCCGGTCGCTCGAAGCAGACCCAGAAATTCCTGCTCCTCGAGGGCGCCGGCAACACATCCGATCCACAGCTCCATGCTTTGTCTCACCGCGGGTGGAACGTCGCCACGAACCACTACATCAGAAACCGCAAACCTTCCGCCCGGCTTGAGAACGCGGAAGGCTTCGGCAAGAACCTTCTTCTTGTCGACGGACAGGTTGATGACGCAGTTGGAGATGATGACGTCGACGGATGCGTCGGGAAGCGGGATGCGCTCGATCTCGCCTCTCAAAAACTCCACGTTGTTCGCGCCTGCCCTTTCCTTGTTCTGGTTCGCGAGGGCGAGCATTTCGTCCGTCATGTCGAGGCCGTACGCCTTGCCGGTGGGGCCGACGCGCTTCGCGGAAAGGAGAACGTCGATGCCACCGCCCGAGCCGAGATCGAGAACGGTCTCGCCTTCGTTCAGCTCGGCCAGTGCAACAGGATTGCCGCAGCCGAGCGATGCGAGCAGGGCCTCGGCGGGAATTCCCGCCTTCTGCTTCTCGTCGTAGAGGTCGGCCGTGATCGGGTCCCACGTTTCAGTCGTCGATCCGCAGCACGCGCTCGTACCGCAACAACTGGCAGCGGTCGTTCCGTCGCTTACACGGAGCGCTGCTTCGCCATACTGCTTCCGGACCTGGTCCTTCAAGGTCGCGGTGCCCTGTTTCGAGATCATACTCGCCATGTTTCCTCCCAACAAAGTTTATTGATGGATTAGCGCAAAAAAAATCAGCAGCACTTTGCGCCGCTCTTGCGCGTCGCGTCCGGCTTCATGGCGCCAACGAGCTCCTCGATCTCCTCGAACGCATCGCGATCGAGCTCGTAATGGACCCAGCGTCCGTCCTTCCGGTCGCGCACGATCCCGGCGTCCTTGAGAACCCTCAAATGGAACGAGAGCCTGGATTGCGCGGCGTCGAGCGCCTCGGTCAGATCGCAGACACAGCGCTCGCCGCGGCGCAGCATCGCCACGATCTCGAGGCGCGTCTCGTCCGAGAGAGCGTGGAAAAGCGCGACCGACCGCGCATTGGAAGTAGCCAATGAAACCGCCATGGCTCTATTATATCAATAATTCTTAATATGTCAATAGGGTACCGGATGCACTGGGCCGGGCGCTCCGGGCGTTGGCCCGGGTGGGCACCGGGATGCTCGCGAGAAAGCCGCTGATCAGGATGATCACGGCCAGGACCACGAGCTCCTGGGTGACGGAGCGCGAGAGCTTCCTGCCGTTTCGTGAATCGTCGAGGTGCGGCACCAGGCGGAAGCGGTCATAGCCGCTCAACAGGACTAGAATGAGGAGGCCGCTGACCTTCGCCAGAACGATCCGCCCGTAGCTGGTGCCGAGAAGATCCCACGGCCACTCCTCGACCAGCAGTGCCTGTACGACCCCGGAGCCGGCAACCACCAGCAGTGCCAGCAGCGCGATAAATGAGACGCGGCGGGCTTCGATCCGGAACGCGGTGATGTCGCGGCGAAAAGTCCAGGCGAGCCAGGTCAATCCGCCGAGCCACACCGACGCGGCGAAAAGGTGAACGATGTTTGCGGGGATAGCGAACATCGGCTGGATTGCCGCGCTGTGGCCGACCATCCCGCTCACGGCCAGACAGCCCGCGCCAAGAAACAGGGCGAGCTTTCGCCGTCCTCCGGTCATCGCCCACAGGGA
>JBGTEZ010000309.1:0-1529 GCA_041747535.1 Gemmatimonadaceae bacterium | reverse complement strand
CTGACGCTGCATGTCGGGGCCGGGACATTCCTGCCGGTGAAGGCCGAAGATACCTCGGGCCACGCGATGCACGCCGAATGGGGGCGGATCGATGCCGACACTGCGGAGCGGCTGAACGCAGTCCGTGACGGCGGCGGGCGGGTGATCGCGGTCGGAACGACATCGCTGCGGCTGATCGAGAGCGCGTGCGACGGGGAAGGACGGATCGGCGGCTTCGAGGGTGACACGGCGATCTTTATCACGCCCGGCTATCGCTTCCGCGGCATCGATGGACTGATCACCAATTTTCACCTGCCCCGATCGACATTGTTCATGCTGGTCGCGGCGCTGATGGGTCGGGAACGGATGCTTGCCGCTTATGCGCATACGGTCGCCAGCGGATACCGGTTCTACAGCTACGGCGACGCGAGCCTGTTATTGCCGAGCTAAGACCGTCAGAGTGATCGGGGTCCGGAGTCTGAAGCCCAGTTTTTCATAGAGCGCGAGCGCGTTCGAATTGCTGGCGTAGCTGTGGAGGAAGGGCGTTTCCTCGCGAGCAAGCATGCGCTCGGCCACGACGCTCATCAGCACTCCGGCATAGCCGTGGCCGCGATAATCGGGATGGGTGCAAACACCGCTCACTTCGGCGAACCCAGCGAGCTTCATCCGCTCGCCCGCCATGGCGACCAAGCCGCCACCTCGCCTAATACCGACAAACTCGCCCAGCTGGTGGGTTCTGGCGAAGAATGGGCCGGGTTGGGTCAGGTGCGCAAGAGCGCGCATCTCATCGGCCTCGGTTTCGGTCAGTGTGACGATGTCGAAGTTGGCAGCCACAGGTTCGATGCTTGTGGCGATCATCTGATGAAGCACGCCGGTACGAACCACCGCGGCGCCAGGTGGCGGGAGGGTTTCCTCGGTCTCGACGCTCCAAAGTTCTCCATTGGCCGGGATGAGCCGGGCGAGCGCCTGCCGACTTTCCACCGACGAATTCGCTGCGGCACCAAAGGGGCCATATGACTGGTCGAGCCGCAAAGCACTGGCGTCGCCACGCGCGAGCGCCGACCATCCGCCGTTCAGCGCATTCCAGACTGGCCGGTCGAGCGGGTGCGAATCAGTTATTTGGCTCACTTCGCGAATCGATTTAGTTGACTTTGTCAACTAAATGCCTTCAGTCAATCTCGAAATGACCGATGCTGTCGTCGCCCTGCGCGCGTTCAACCGCTTCTACACGCGCTTCGTCGGAGCGCTCGATGCGCACTTCTTGGGCAGCGATCTGTCGCTTGCTGAGGCGCGTCTGCTCTACGAGCTCGCGACACGCAATACACCGACGGCGAGCGAGCTTCACGAAGCGCTCGGCATGGACGCGGGTTATCTGAGCCGCGTCGTCCGGCGTTTTTCGGCCCGGGGCTGGATCGAGCGGGAAAGGGGGAACGATGCCCGCCGCCGGCCGATTGCGTTGACGGCGGAGGGCCGGGCCGCCTTCGCCGTCATCGATAAGCGCCAGCGCGAGGCGGTGGGGGATGCGCTGGCGCCGCTGGGAACGGCGGATC
>JBGTEZ010000308.1:0-5266 GCA_041747535.1 Gemmatimonadaceae bacterium | reverse complement strand
CGGAGTTCGACGCGTCCCGCGATCTCCCGCACCTGAGAGCGCATCTCCGACGGGGAGCCGTCGCGGTCGGCGAGTGCGGTCTCGACTACCACTACGAGAATTCGCCCCGTGACGTTCAGATCCGGGCCTTCCGCGCCCAGGTCGGCCTCGCGGCCGAGGAGAAGCGGCCGCTCGTGGTGCACACCCGCGACGCGGAGGATGACACGCGCGGAATCGTGACCGAGGCGGAAAAAGCGGGAGTGACGGGGGTGCTGCATTGCTACACCGGGTCGCACTCGCTGGCGGAGCACGCGATCGCGGCCGGGTGGTACGTCTCGTTCAGCGGAATCGTGACGTTCAGGAAGTGGACCGACGTCGATCTGCTCCGCCTCGTTCCCGCCGACCGGCTGCTGGTGGAATCCGATTCGCCGTACCTCGCGCCGGTCCCATTTCGCGGAAAAAGAAACGAGCCCGCATGGGTGGCGCACACTCTTGCCCGAGTCGCCGCGGCGCGCGGGACGGACCCCGGCGAGCTCGGCCATGCAACCGCGGAAAACACGCGCCGGTTGTTCGGTCTGGCACCGAGTGCCGCACCGTGAGTAACATTCGCGCTCCACGACCGACCCCGCGCTCCCGGAGCTACGAATGACATTGCGGCAAATCAGCACGGACAAGGCACCCTCAGCGATCGGACCGTATTCGCAGGCGGTGATCGCCAACGGATTTCTCTTTACGGCGGGACAGATTGCCCTCGACCCGGCTACCGGCCAGATCGTCGCCGGCGGAGTCATCGAGCAGACGGAGCGAGTGATGGCCAATCTCCAGGCCGTCCTTGCGGCGGCGGGCGTATCGTGGCAGGACGTCGTCAAGACGACGGTCTACCTTCACGACCTGTCGCATTTCCCGACCGTCAACGAGATCTACGGAAAGTGGCTCGGCGATGCGCGCCCGGCTCGGTCGACGGTGCAGGTGCCCGGTCTCCCGCGCGGAGCGTTGGTCGAGATCGACGCCATTGCCGTCGTCGCGGCGAAGTAGGCTCCCCCTGAAGTGAGCACTTCAAAGACACGCGAAGAGCTTTTTCGCCTGACCGCATTTGCGCGGTGCGCCGGTTGAGCTTCCAAAATGGGTCCGGGTGACCTGTCGCGCGCGCTGGCCGCGCTTCCATCGAAAAGCGATCCCCGTCTTCTCGTCGGCAGGGAGACGTTCGACGACGCCGGTGTCTTCAAGGTGGCCGACGATCTCGCCCTGGTGCAGACCGTGGATTTCTTTGCGCCGATTGTCGACGACCCGTTTGACTTCGGCCAGATCGCGGCCGCCAATGCCTTGTCGGATGTATACGCGATGGGCGGGCAGCCCCTGACCGCGCTCAACATCGTCGCGTTTCCCACCGCCGATCTGCCGCTCGAGGTCCTCACCGAGATACTTCGGGGCGGGCAGGAGAAAGTCCATGAGGCAGGTGCTTTCATCGTCGGCGGTCACACCGTGGTCGATACCGAGCTCAAGTACGGGCTCGCGGTCACCGGACGCGCGCATCCGGATTTCCTTCTCACCAACGCCGGAGCCAGGCCCGGAGATCAGCTGGTGCTGACCAAGCCGATCGGGAACGGCATCCTGGCGACGGCAGCAAAGCGCGGAAAGCTCTCCGCCGCGGCGCAGCGCCCGATGCTGGATGCAATGAAGGCCCTCAATGGCGCGGCGAGCCGAGCGGCCCTGGCGGTAGGCGCACGGTGCGCCACCGACATCACCGGCTTCGGATTGCTCGGTCACGTTTCGCATATTGCGCGCGCGAGCAATGTCACGGTACGACTTCGCCTCGATGCGATTCCGCTCCTGGACGGGGTGCGTGAGGCCTTGAGGGCGGGCGCCGTGACTGATGGGTCAAGGCGGAATGGAGAGTATCTGAAGGCGCTCGTGCGGTGGAACGCAGCTAGCGACGAAGACCGCGCAATTCTCACCGATCCGCAAACGTCCGGAGGACTCGTCGTGTGTGCGCCCCACTCGAAGACGAGTGACTATCTTTCGCGGGTAGACGGATCCGTGGTCATCGGAGAAGTGATCGAACGGGGAGATATTGCGATCGAAGTTCTTTGAGCGTGGGGGTGGATGGGGCCTGGTGGCTTCCGTGATCTTCAAAATCACTGTGACCCTGCCGAGCAGGGTCGGGTGGGTTCGATTCCCACACTCTCCCGCCATCGCTCTGGTAGCGGTCGCTCTCCTCGGTACGACGCCTTCGCCAGCCCTGGCACAACGGATGGACAGCGCTCGAGCGGGTATCGCCGCGCCTTCTTCCGCCGCGACGGCGCAGCGAGCCGCCGACTCGGTGAGACGCCCGCCAATGAGTCCCCGTCGCGCTTTTCTCACCTCGCTCGTGCTCCCTGGATACGGACAGGCCGTGTTCGGCCGCCAGCGCGCCGCGATGTTGTTCGCGGTGGTCGAGATCGGCGCCATCGGCATGGCGAGGAAGGCAGCGCAGTCACTCGGCGAGGCCAAGGCGTTTGCGCGCGACAGCGTGGTCGATACCTATCAGATCGATCCCGTTACCGGTCTCGCGGCGCTCGATCCGGTCACCGGACAGCCGATTCCGGCGACGTATACCGCGAGCCGGTTCACTACAGATCGCGTGAGGGCGAGACGCACTCACTACGAGGATTGGATCGCGGCCATCGTCTTCAATCATCTCATCGCGGGCGCCGATGCGTACGTGGCAGCCAACCTGTGGGACTTTCGCACCAATGTGAACGTTACCTCGACTTCCCGGTCAACGACCGTCATCGCGACTGTGCGCTTCCGATGACGAGAACGGCCCCAATCGGTGTTTTCGACTCGGGCATGGGCGGGCTCACGGTGATGCGTGAGATCATCCAGCAGCTGCCAAACGAGAGTGTCATCTATTTCGGCGACACCGCGAGAGTCCCCTATGGCCCGAAGAGCCCCGACACCGTGCTTCGGTACAGCCGCGAGATTACCGCCTACCTCCGGGGCGAAGGCATCAAGGCGCTGGTCATCGCCTGCAACACGGCGACCGCGCACGCGCTTCCGGCGCTGCGAGAAGAAAACGACATACCGATAATCGGTGTCATCGAGCCCGGCGCCAGGGCAGCGGCGAGCGCGACGAAGTCGCGGCGCGTCGCCGTCGTCGGAACCGCCGGCACGATCAAATCGCACGCTTACGCCAAGGAGCTGCTGAAGCTCCTTCCCGACGCACAGATCACCGAGCAGGCGTGCGCGCTCTTCGTCCCGCTGGTGGAGGAAGGGTGGCTCGATACCGAGCCGACGCGCGCGATTGCCCGCAACTATCTCGCTCCCGTCGTCGCGGCGGAGGTCGACACTCTGGTGCTGGGCTGCACCCACTATCCTCTCATCAAGACCATCATCGGCAACATTGTCGGCCGGGACGTTCGCCTGATCGACAGCGCGCACGAAACCGCGCGGGAAACGGGGATAGTCCTCACCGCAAACGGCATCGACAACGATACACCCAATACCGCGCGTTACCGGTTCATCGCATCCGACGCGCCCGACACGTTCTTAGCTCTGGGTCAGCGCTTTCTTGGCTCCGAGATCGACCGAGTCGAGGCGCTTACCCTCGGGTGAGCCGTTCCATTCGCGAAGCTCGACGGATTCGCCCGTCATGATGAGATAGGTCGGTGCGTCGAGCCACGAGCCGGCGTTGGCGAATACACCGCCACCCGGCATCCGCTCCAATGCCGCGACGTGCGAGTGGCCATAGACGAGGAGATCCAGGTCCTTTGCGTTCGCGAGCTCGCGCTCCGCGTATGCGCGGAGCCCGCGGCCCTCGTCACGGGCGCGATGAACTCTGCTCGCCGTCGAGCTGCCCAGCGCGAGTCTGCTCGCCCAGTCGGGGTGGAGGAGCCGAAAGGCCCTGATAGCGAACCGGTTTCGCATCACCGGACGAATCAGACGGTAGCCCCGGTCTTCGCGCTCACGCAGTCCATCGCCGTGCTCGATGCGAACCCTGTGTCCCGCGACCGAGCCCTCCCACGGTCCAACGATGTACTCGACGCCGACGTCCTCACGCAGAATCTCACCGCCCCAGCAGTCGTGGTTGCCGGCGACCCACAAAATCTGAACACCGGAATCTTTCAGCTCGGCGAGCGCTGCGAGCGCGCGAAAGCTCCGTCGCGGGATTACGGTTTTCCATTCGAACCAGAAGTCGAAGAGGTCGCCGTTGATCACGAGCGAGCTCGCGCGCCCGGCGAGCCCGCGCAGGAAAGCGACGAACGATCGCTCGATCTCGAGGCTCGCGACTCCCAAGTGGGCGTCGGAGACTATGTAGCAGGGGGCGCGAAGCACGGCTCAAGTTAGCCTTCAGCGGCGGGCTTTACAAAGCTCCCGACGCCGGCCATTTTCGCTCTTCCCTCCGCTATGACAACCCCGTCCAATCGTGGTACGACGCACATCGTCGAGTTCAGGGTCCGCTATGCGGAGACCGATCAGATGCAGGTGGTGTATCACTCGAACTATCTGGTCTGGTGCGAGATCGGCCGTACCGAGTTCATACGCGCGCTCGGCACGCCGTACGCGGAGCTCGAGCGGCAGAACGTGACTCTCGCGGTCGTCGAAGCGAGCCTCCGGTTTCACGCCGGGGCGCGATACGACAACCTCATCAGGGTCAGCACGACGATCAGGGACGTAAAGTCCCGGACAATTACATTCGACTACGTGATCACCAACGCGGAGACGGGCGAGCGCTTCGTCACCGCGTCGACCAAGCTCGCGTCGCTGACTCGCGATTCGCGGCTCACGTCTCTTCCTGAACAACTTCGAACGGTGCTTCGGAATGCAGCTTCGTAACACCAGTCTAGCCCTTGCTCTCGTTGTGTCACTGCCTTGCGCCGCAGGCGCGCAACGCGCGAATGCGGCAGTGGCCGAGCGCGACCTGGATCTGTACGCGCGTCTGATCGCGATGACCGACACGAGGACGCTCGACATGCCTCTCGTCGAGCAGGCACTCGCTCGGAAATGGCGGCCGTTGCGCGCGGCCGCAGCTCTCGCCGTCGGTCAGATCGGCGCGGATGCCGGGCTCAGGGGAGCGCCCAGACTGCGGTCGCTGCTGGGAGATTCCGATCCGAAAGTCGCTGCCAACGCCGCGTACGCGCTTGGGCTCCTTCGCGATTCCCTCGCCGTCGCTGACCTGAGTGCGACGCTGGACTGGGACAGGGAAGTGGCACGGGAGGCGGCGTGGGCGCTGGGAGAAATCGGACCCTGGGCGCGCGCCGCGATCACGGACGGCCTGGCACGGAGGCGCGCGCCCGGCGTCGCCCTC
>JBGTEZ010000307.1:0-3442 GCA_041747535.1 Gemmatimonadaceae bacterium | reverse complement strand
GCCTTTCGCGATCATACTGGGATGCTCGGACTCACGCGTTCCCGCCGAGATCGTTTTCGACCAGGGCCTGGGCGATCTGTTCGTCATTCGCGTCGCGGGCAACATCGTCGCCCCATCGCAGGTTGGCAGCGTCGAGTTCGCTGCCGCGCGCTTCGGCTCGCGTCTCGTGGTCGTGCTCGGTCATTCGCAGTGCGGGGCTATTCTCGCCACGCTCGACGAGCTGCGGAAGCCGACCGGTGACCAGTCTCCGAATCTGCGTTCCATCGTCGACCGGGTGCGGCCCTCAGTGGAGGCGCTGCTCGCCACTGACCTGAGGAACGACGTGGACGCGCTGGTAGATCAGGCAGTTCGTGCGAACATTCGTACTTCAGTGGACCACCTGCGCCACGGATCACAGGTTCTCGAACAGCTTATCAAGGATGACGGTTTAGTCGTAGTCGGAGCTGAGTATTCTCTGGAAAGCGGCGTCGTCGACTTTTTCGATTCAGGCGCCAAGGTGTGACCGAGATGCCGTTGGAGATCAACGCGGTGTGATTCGTCGGGAGATAACCTCCGCGGCGCGCGGGTAGTCGCGTCCGCGCGCGGTCACCCGCATATTTGTCCGCCCCCAACCCGCCCAAGATGCCCAGACTGACTCGCCACTTTGCCCTCGGCGTTGCACCACTGCTCTTCACGAGCCAGCTCGTTGCTCAACAGCCTTCGGTGGAGAGTCGACTGGCAGGGCTCGATGCCTATATGGGGCAGGTGGTGAAGGACTGGAATGTCCCCGGGATAGGCGTGGGGGTCGTCTACAAAGACAAGCTCGTCTTCGCCAAAGGCTACGGCTATCGGGATTACCAGAAGAAGCTCCCGTTCACGCCGACGACCACCGGCCCCTTCGCGTCGAACACCAAGCTCTTCACCGCCGTCGCGGCCGGTTTTCTAGTCGACGAAGGCAAGCTCGACTGGGACAAGCCAATTCGTCAGTTCGTGCCGAGCATCCAGTTTTTCAACGAGGATCTCAATCGAACCGTGACGATGAGAGACATGCTCTCCCACCGGACGGGTATCACTCGTCACGACATGATCTGGTACAAGTCGGATTTCACTCAGAAAGAACTGTTTGAGCGGCTCAAATATCTCGAGCCCTCCCAGCCGCTGCGGTCGGTCTTCCTCTATAACAACATGATGTACTCAGGGGCCGGCTATGCGATCGAGCTCCTCGCGGGAAAATCCTGGGAGCGTGTTGTTCGGGAGCGAATCCTCGAGCCGCTGGGAATGACCAGCACGACGTTCACGATCGCGGACATGCTGAAGACGTCCGAGCCCGGCGTCCCGTTCACCGAACGCCGCGATAACACCGAGCTGTACAGCATTCCGTACTACAGCGACGCATTGGGGGTCGCGCCGGCGGGCGCGATCAACTCGAACATCGTCGATATGTCCAAATGGCTGATCGCGCTGATGAACGACGGGAAGCTCAACGGAAGGCAGGTCATACCCAAGGCGGTTATCCGGCAGACTCTCGCGCCCTCAATCGCGCTGCCCAATACCGGAATGGAAGTGCGAGGTTGGGGGGAGATGCTCAACTCCAACTACGGCATGGGCCGCTGGACGACGTCATATCGTGGCCATCTGCTGGCCTACCATGGCGGCGACCTGCCGGGGTTCCACTCGCAGGTATCGACGATGCCATACGATTCGATCGGCGTGATAGTCATGGTGATCGGCAACCATGCCGCTCCGCTTTACAACGTCGTCTCATACAATGTGTACGAGCGCCTGCTCGCGCTGTCATTGACGCCGTGGTCCGAGCGGCAGAACACCATTCGTCTCAAGAACAAGGCAACCAACAAGCAGGCCCGCACCAAGGCCGGGGGTGGACGCGTCGCCAACACCCGCCCGTCGCACACGATCGGGGATTATGCCGGCGAATTCGAGCACCCCGCGTACGGCTTGCTGACCATCGCGACGCGGGACAACTCATTGCTGTTCGATCTGCACAAGATCAAGCTGCCGCTCAGTCACTTTCATTACGACCGTTTCGACACACCTGACGACGAGGAAGATGGGATGTGGTCGGTGAATTTTCTGACGAACCCTCAGGGAGAAATCGACCGCGCCGAGATTTCGCTCGACGAGTCCGCGGCGATTTTCGTCAGGCGCATTCCTCCGGCATTATCGGCCGCAACGACGCTGCGGCAGTACGTCGGTCCCTACGAAACGCCGAATGGAGGCAAATTCGATGTCGTGGTGCGGCCTGACGGCACTCTTGCGATCCAGTACGCGAGCGGGACTTTTCAGAATCTCATTCCTTGGAAGACTCACCGTTTCCGGATCAAGGAATACCCCGACATGGTCTTCGAGTTTTTGCTAGCCAATGGCAAAGTGACCGAGTTAAAACAGTCCGATCCTTCGGGCGAATATAAGTTCGTGCGGAAATGAGCGCCCCATCGACTCCACCCAACCGCGGCATGCACCCTACCATCCGAAGCGCGCTGGTGCTGCTCGGCGGCGTCACCGTTTCGGTGCTGGTGGTCGTTCTGATGGACACTTTGGTCGGAACGATGTATCCGCTTCCGTCTGGTACCGACCTCAACGATCGCGCTGGGATGGCACACGCTCTCGCGGCGATGCCCACTGCGGCTTTTCTGCTTCTCCTTGCCGGGTGGGTGCTCGCGGCGGGGGCTGGGGCATACCTGGCTGCGCGCCTCGCCACTCGCTCGCCGGCCCTGCACGGGATGATCGTCGCAATCTTCGTCCTCGTCGCCACCGTCGCGAATCTCGCGGCGATCCCGCACCCAGGCTGGCTCTGGCCCGCCGCAGTCATCCTGATCCCGGCGGCGGGATGGCTCGCAACCCGACTCGTGAGAGTTTGAAGATGCCGGCTCGCGTTTTAACGATAGGTCTGCTGCTGATATCGACAGCCACTCTGTCCGCGCAGGACAATCCGAGCCAGCAGGATTGGGCGCAGCTGCGAACGTATCGTCAGGCAAATGCGGAGCTGCGCCCGGCCAAGCGAGGTGAGCACCGGGTCGTCTTCTACGGCAATTCCATCACGGAAGGATGGGCGCGCCACTTCGACGAGATGTTTCCGGGGAAGCCGTACATCGGTCGCGGCATTGGCGGCCAGACCACACCGCAGATGCTGGTCCGATTCCGGCAGGACGTGATCGCGCTCAAGCCGAAGGTTGTCGTAATACTGGCCGGTACGAACGACATCGCCGGCAACACCGGACCATCGACTCTCGAGATGATCGAGGACAACCTCGCATCGATGGCGGAGCTCGCCACCTCGACCGGGCTCAAGGTCGTGCTCTCGTCGGTGCTCCCGGTCCATGATTACAGGTGGCGTCCGGGGCTCGAGCCGGCGCCAAAAATCGTCGCCCTGAATGGGTGGATGAAGGCGTATGCGCGGCGCCGGGGGCTGGTATACCTGGACTACCACTCCGCCATGGCCGAC
>JBGTEZ010000306.1:0-4815 GCA_041747535.1 Gemmatimonadaceae bacterium | reverse complement strand
CCAGCGGTGCCCGCGGTGCCGGCACCTTCTCCCGAAAGTGGCGTCAGCAGTGGATCCACGGGCGCGGGAGCGGCCGGTGTGACCGCGGTCTCGGTCGGCTTCTTCGGCTCCGGCGGCTTCACGGGAGGGATTGCCGTCACGACTTTGGGCGTCAACGCCGGCGGGCTCGGTCTCACTCGAATGAACTCGAGGCGTTCAACCGCCGAGCGCGAGCGCGCACCGGCCGAGCCGCCTCCTCCCCCTCCGGCGGGACCAGGGCCGCCGCCGCCAACCGTGGGCTCGTGCCTGAAATCGGAGGCAACGATGGGCGTGATGATGAGAAAAAGGATCGCTGCGTGCACGAGAAGTGACGCAGCGATCCCTTTCCAACGCTCTTCCTTCCTGAGCGGTAACCCGACGGGCGGGCGATAACGCGTAGCTACTTTACGTCCTTGGGTGGAACGCCAATTACCTTGACGCCCGCTCCGCGTGCCAGGTCCATCGCGTGGATCACCTCGGAGTACTTCACGGTCTCGTCGCCCTTGACGAAGATGATTTTCTCGGGGCGCGGGTCATAAATCTCCTTCAGCCTCGCCGCCAGTCTCGCCGGCTCGACAGGCTCGGTGTTGATCTTGAAGACATTGTTCGGCAGCACTTCCAGCACGATCTGCGATGGCTGCGGACCGGCCGGAGAGGCGTCGGGTTCAGGATCCGGCAGCTGCAGATCGATCGCCTTCCGCGACATCGGTATCACCATCATGAAGATGATGAGGAGCACCAGCAGCACGTCGATCATCGGCGTGACGTTGATCTCGTTACTGAGGTTCGTGCCTCCACTCGCCGTTGACATTGCCATTATTTCGCTCCTGCTGCGGGATTGAAGAGGTTGTCAGTGGCGACGGCTGAGACCGTTCCCGGACGCTGATCGGTAATCATTCCGGTGACGCGCACCTCATTCTTGGCCGCGATGTCCATCGCGTCCAGAACCTTGCCGTACTCGAGGTCCTTGTGCGCCTTGATGTAGAGAAGCTTGTCCTGTTCGCGCGTCTCGAAGATGTTCTTGAGAAGCTCTGCGAGCTGCGCGTTCGGAATCGCTTTCTTGTTGAGGAAATAC
The DNA here is from genome assembly GCA_041747535.1 of Gemmatimonadaceae bacterium. Lineage (GTDB taxonomy): Bacteria > Gemmatimonadota > Gemmatimonadetes > Gemmatimonadales > Gemmatimonadaceae > UBA4720. Next base: position 3,722 of record JBGTEZ010000306.1, on the reverse strand, counting down.
TGTCCGTTGGCATCAATTCCCAGCACCTGGTCCGTATCCTCTTCCGGATGCGGCTTCAGATTCGTTCCGGACGGAGGCGTGGCCGCAAATCCCGCCGTGATGGCCGGGATGACGAGCATGAAGATGATGAGCAGCACGAGCATGACGTCGATCATCGGCGTCACATTGATATCCGCCTTTACGCTCGCTTTGCCGGTCGTGGACATCGACATGGGAAACTCCTACTGCGAGATCGGGCCACCACTCGCCGTGGCGGTGGTGTTGAACTCGCGGGTGAAGCGGGAACGGCCGAACTCTCCGGTTCCGGAGATGTTCTTGATCATGTAGTCGATCATTTCCTTCGAGGTGTACGTCATCTCGGCGGTGAGATTGTCGATCTTGACCTGGAAGAAGTTGAACAGCCACACTGCCGGGATCGCGACGATGAGACCGAACGCCGTCGTGATCAGAGCTTCGGATACGCCGGAAGAGATCGAGGCCAATCCGCCCGAGCCCGACGCCGCCATGGCGGCGAAGGAGTTGACGATTCCCATCGTCGTGCCCAGCAGGCCGACGAAGGGCGCCGTCGCGCCGACCGTGGCGATAACGCCGAGGCCGCGCTTGAGATCGGTGATCGTCATCAGCATCTCGCGCTCGACCGCGCGCTCGGACGTGTTGATGTCGCCGACGGTGACGGAGCCGTCCTGGATCAGCGGACGGATTTCAGTGAGCGCGCCGCCGAGAACGCGGGCGACGTGGGACTTCTTGTACTTGTCGGCGAGGGTGACGGCCTCGGCCAGATTGTCCTCTTCCAGAAACTGCGAAAACTCGGGGGCGAATTTGCGCGTCTCCCTCTGCGCCTGACGCAGATCCCACCACTTCTTGATCGCGATAGAGAGGGTCCATATCGACATGATCGCGAGGGTATAGACGATACCCTTCGCGAAGTTTCCCATCATGCCGTAAATCTCGAGTAGTGACAGTTCCATGGTGATTTACTCCGAAGTGTTTGTTATCTGGGAACGGCGAACTGGAACGATTGCTGGACGAGCTGGTTCACTGGCTTGCCCCCGATCTGCGCCGGACTGAAGCGCATCCGCGGGAGGACGTTCTTGACCGCCTGGGTGAAGAGCTCGTTGGTGGATTTCAGCACCTTGAAGCTGCTCATGTCGGCTTTGCCGCTGGAACTCACCACAAACTGTGCCTGAACCTCTCCAGCGATGCCGGAACTCTCCAGAACAGCGGGATATTTGGGCTTGGGGCTGTCGTCGAGCATCGACGCGGGCCGCTCGACCTGAAACTCGAAGTAGGTCTGGTCGGTGGTTACCGGGCCGGTGCCGCCGACGACGCCGGTGCCGACGCCGCCCTTCACGCCCTTGCCGGTAAAGTCACTCTCGTTCGTGACGGCCTTTGAGAGATCGATCTCGGGAATCTTGATGTCGATCTTGAGGGGAGCGCGCAGAACCTGGAACCCCTTCGGTGGCGGGGCAACGACCACCTTCTCCGGCGGAGGCGCCTCTTTCGGCTTCTCCGGTACCGGCTCCTTCTTTATTTCCACGAATTGAATCTTTTCCGCCTTCTTCTCTTCCTTGACTCCCGCGGTTGCCGTCGCGTACACGGCGCCAGCGATCAGGACGGTGTGCAGGATGATGCTGAATGCAGTCCCGCCGGCCAGCTTCTGCTTCTGTGCTCTTGACTCCAACAGTTGGTTGAACATTACGTCACCCGGTGGAAGGTGTGCCTGAAAACTGTTCCAGACGCGAAACCGATGGAATAGGGCGAAGATTAAGAATCAATGAAATCGTGCCGGCCCGGATTACCGCGACAGGCTGAAGACGAAAGGCATCTGAACGAGCTGTCGCACCTTCTTCCCTCCGACTTCCGCGGCGCCGAATCGCATTCGGGCCAGCGCGTCGCGCACCGCCGCCTCGAACAGGGGGTTGTCGGAGCGCGTAAATCGCACACTGGCAGGCTCTATTCGACCCTCCTCGTTTACGACGAACTGAACGAGCACCTGCCCCTCGATCCCGGCCGTGCGCAGCGCATTCGGGTAGCGCGGTGGCGAGTATCCCGGTCGCAGGTATACCTGCCGTTCCACTTGCTCGGCTGAGAATGGCTCCTCCGGCGCGACACCACGGTCGGAATCCACGCCAGGATCGCGGGCCCCGGCGGAGCTGTCATCCGGAAGGCCATCGTGAGCGAGCGGCGCCGACGTCAAATCCACCGGCGGAACTACCATATCGATGCGGTCGATCGCCAGAGCGTTTGGTCTCGGAACAACGATGCGCGGTTCCCGCCTGCGTGTCTTGCTGACCGGAGCGGGAGGAGCAGCCGGCCGCGGAGCGACCCAACGTACGACCTCCGCCGGGCGCCGTTCATCTATCCGGGCCTGGGCTGTGGCAAAAACGGCGAGTCCGATCGCGGCAGTGTGAGCGATCGTGCTCAGTAACGCGCCCCAGAACGACCGCTCCCCCTGTTTCTTCGATTCCAGCAGACGTGCGAGCATCGCATCTCCCGAGTGGTGGAGTTGAACCTCTCGTATGGGTACACGCCGGGGAATAGAGTGCGCGTTAGGATCCGATGAAGGATTCCTCATGTGAGGATTAGGGGAGGGTTAGGTCGCGAGTAACTGACGGCGGGTTTTGAGTCTACCGTTTTTGGGTCTACCGTTGTTGCGTTTGCTCCCGCTCTCGGCCAACTCATCGCCTTACCCAAGGACCGAAAACGCAAGAACGGTAGACTCAAAACCCGCCGTCAGCCGTCACGAGCGCTGCAAATCCGCCGGCAACGGAAGCGTGACCGTGAAGAGGCTTCCCCGCCCCAGCCTGGACGACGCGGTCAGTGTTCCCCCGTGCGCCTGCGCGATCCACTGGCTGATCGCGAGGCCGAGGCCGAACCCTCCACGCTCGGACATCCGGGACCTGACTCTGTCCGCTCTCCAGAACCGCTCGAAGATGTGGGGCACGTCGGCGGCGGCGATGCCAATCCCCGTATCGCGGACCGCGAACGTCACGTTGTCCGGATGGCGCCCGACGCCCAGCTCCACCTTGCCGCCCGGCGGCGTGTACTTGATCGCGTTGGTTACCAGATTGAGAAACAGTTGCCGCAGGCGGGTCCGGTCGGCGAGCACCACCACGTCCGCGGTGAACGGCAGGTTCACCGTCACTCCCTGCGCTTCCCCGAGAATGAGCGCGGTCTCGAATACCTCCTGCACCAGCGGCTGCAGGTCGACGGGCTCTCTATGGATGTCGAACCGCCCCTCGTCCGCGCGCGCCAGCGTGAGCAGGCTTTCCACGAGATCGGTCATGCGCCGGACTTCCTGCAGCGATTCCTCGAGAGCGACCATCCTCTCGGTCTGGCTGGCCGTCATCATCGCGCGCTCGACATCCGCCCGTAGCACCGCCAGTGGCGTCCGGAGCTCGTGGCTCGCGTCGGCGGTGAAGCGGCGCAAGGCACCGAACGACGTTTCGAGCCGGCCGATCATCGCGTTGAGCGTAGCGACCAGCTCCGCGAAATCAGTGCTCTCTTCGCTGAGCGCGAGGCGGCGGTGCAGGCTCCGCCCGTCGGTAATCGCGGCAACCTCGGTGGTGATCTGCGTCAGCTGACGCTGGGTGTGGCCGAAGTAGACGAACGCGGCGGTGCCGGCGGCGAGAATCACAATGGGCGCGATTATCAGGACGTTGAACAGGTACTCGCGCGGAATGGCCGTCGCCCGCGATGCGATCGCTCCCGACGCAATCCGG